>JAYVKY010000080.1:0-3778 GCA_043767965.1 Pseudobdellovibrionaceae bacterium | reverse complement strand
CTTTTTAAAACGGCAATTTTTCGATTACGACTTGCTAATGAAAGCTTCCCCCACAGGTTCAGTGCAGGGCGGGTGATCAGCCAGAGCTCTTCTCCGGACATACTTTTTGAAAAAAACTGATTTGTGTTTTTATCAACATAAATTTGTTTTAGATCGGTTGTGTAGGCCTTAATTGTCAATAGTGAACATGACTGAATATTTTCCATATATTTTAGGTACTTAGGTATCAATTCAGTCAGGTTCAAAATCATATTCAGCTTATTATATGTCTGAAATATAAACATATGTAGGCCAGAAATTAGATTTGAATTAATTTTTTTATAAAAAAAATATAGCAGTATGTAAAAAATTGCTTGCATTTTCTACACGACTTAGGTTAAGTTGCACCGCGTAAGCGCAGTGTATCAAAATGACAACTGCTTAAAATGTAAGCTTTAAAATAATAAATGCCCATTACAAGGCAATAACTCGAAGGTGGAACGTATGTCAGAATCAAATGCAGGATTAACATTACCTAGCTCTCAAACTCAAAACGCTTGGGCTCAAACTCCGGTTACAGCTCCGATGCTTAAAACATCAGATGCCAAACCCATGATCTACAAATCAGAGATCATGTCACAATTAATGAAGATGATCGAGCGTGTGGCTCCATCACAAGCTAATATTTTAGTTCTTGGTGAATCTGGCACAGGTAAAGAATTAATTGCCAGAGCCATTCATGATAAATCAAATCGCAAGAATAAACCATTTGTTGCTATCAACTGCGGAGCACTTCGTGAAACATTATTAGAATCAGAACTTTTTGGACACGAAAAAGGTTCGTTCACTGGCGCCTATACCAAAAAAATTGGATTGGCAGAAGCTGCAAATGGTGGAACTTTATTTTTGGATGAAATCGGAGAACTGCCGATGTCAATCCAAGCTAAGCTATTACGTTTTTTACAAGAGGGCGAAATTTTTCGTGTTGGCGGTAAAGAATCAATTCGAGTTGATTTAAGAATTATTTGTGCAACAAATCGCGAATTAGATCAAGAAGTCACTCGTGGTAATTTTCGCGAGGATTTATTTTATCGTATCAATACAATTGTTATCAGTGCACCGCCATTACGTCGACGTAAAGAAGACATTCCAGTTTTAGTTCAACATTTCTTAACTCAAGGTAATTCATATATGAATCGAGTGAAATCGATTGATGAGGAAGCTTTAGCTGCAATGATGGGTTATGACTGGCCAGGAAACATTCGTGAATTGCAAAATGCCTGTGAACGTTTACAAGTTTTATCTGAAGGTCATACAATTATGTTGAATGATCTGCCAGAATCGATCCGTATGCCGCAAAACAAAGACGAATCGACAGCGTTCGATCCGGCAGTTCCTTTATATCAATTAGAAAAACGTTATATTATCAAAGCCCTGGCGCATTACGGTGGTAATAAAACTCAAGCAGCGCAGGGCTTGGGAATCACAATTAAAACTTTATATAATAAATTACATGAATACGGTGAATTTGAAAAGTACGCAGTGCATTCAAAGCCAGAAATAAAGTCGGTATAGCATTTTACGTTTATTAAATATTTAACAAAGAAAAAAATATGAAAAAAATTATTTTAACAATTATCGGAGCAATCATTTTAGTGCAAACATCAGCTTTTGCAAAAAATAAGTTTCAAGTCAGCAAAAAAGATCAGAAAATTATTTGTAAAAGAATTTATGTTCAATCTAAAATTAATTGTGAACAGTATGCCTGTGAAGCGTATATGGCAGATTCAGGCAGATCAGAATGCAGCGGCGTGGAGACAGAGGACGGTGATTATAATGAAGGTATTAACGAATGCATTTTTAATGATGAATTCGCCAGTATGCTGAAAAATTACAATCAATCTTATATTGATGCAAATTTAACTTGTGACAACGTCGATTTATAGAATTTTTATTTTTTAAAATAATTCACTGAATATTGCACGTCGCCAGACCCAGTGAATTTACAAAGCTCTTCTGAATATAGACACGTTGATTGATCAGAAGAGTTGTCTTTATATATAATCGATTTAGATTAAAAATAACCTTCATCGTCCTCCTCGTCAGAATCTTTTGGAGTTTCGATCTTAGTATCGTCTTCCATGTCTTCTTCCATATCGTCTTCGTCAGATTCAGCTTCTAAACTTTCAAAGCCATCGCCTTCTTCATCGGCCTCTTCGTCGAGTGGTACGCTGTGGCCTAAAGCATCTTCGCTGTCGATTTCAATAAGCGCATCAGTTTCATCATCAAATTCTGAACTTAAATCATCAAAGGTTGATTGTGATACAATCATTGCTCCGACACTTTTAACGGCGTCTTTTTTTGTCGATAGTTTTTTAACAGTAGCTTTCTTAACAGCAGCTTTTTTTGCGATGATTTTCTTTGCAGCTTTTTTCGGAGCGGCTTTTTTAGTAATTTTTTTAGCAGCTTTTTTCTTAGGAGCGGCTTTTTTAGTTACTTTTTTTACAGCCTTTTTTACAGTTTGTTTTTTTGTTACTTTTTTCTTTGCCATTGTGTCCTCGGTTATTCATTGGGTTATTTATTTGTGTTAATGACAGCAGAATATCGACAAAAAAAAATATGCGCAAGAGTCCAGAAAACTGCTTGCGCGATGTCTCAAAATTAAAATTTAATTCAGCTTATGCGCTATTAAAAGTGAAAATAATCTTCTAAAATACGCGCGAAAGCAGCAGGAACTCCCATTGAAACAAAAAGTCCCGAGGCAAAGCCATTTTTTGCAGTCACATAGGTTAAATATCCGAAAGTTCGAGTCTTATCTTGGTTTTTCAGAGGCAGCGTTATGTTAAATGGGATGGGCAAAGTTGCATTATCGGGCAAAGTTGCATACAAACCAATCGCGTTGATTCCAATATACAGATAAATCTGAGTTTTATTACCGTTGCTACTGACCGGAAAATTTAAGGCAAGTCCCGGTAATTCGCCAATACCGGCTGGCATTGCGGGCAACGGGTCGCCATTTGGAAGTTTCGTTGGTGCAGAAAATTGAACGCCTTTTAATACATACTTAACAGGTACACGAACTGCAATTTTCATTTTGCCAGAAGCGTCAAATAAGGGGCCGTATGTTATATCAGGATATTTATCAAAAGAGCCACTCGCAGTAAACATCGAGTTCGATGGTAGAGGTATCATAATAATAAATTCACCGAGCGTTTTATCAAAATCAAATGCCAAAGCACCTTGAAAACCTGTTTGGTTATTTGAATCTTCAACACGACTTTTCATGTTGACCTGATCAATGGCGGGCAGGTTCGGTGTGATGTCTGGATTTGCTGCGTCGAGCGAACCATTGTTATCAGAATTAGTCAGTAAATTTGACGCCTGGGATTGGAACCCCTTGGCGCATCCAAAGGCAGACAAAGATAAAAGTACAGTCATGAATATTTTTTCAGAGTAGTTTTTTTTCATGGTGACCTCGTTTTTAGTGTTAAAATACTTCCTACAGCAAGGTTTCGGACGAAGGTCTAGTGAACTTTAAGATCCTATAAATTGAAAAAAAAATAGACAGTATAAGAAACAATTTTAAACAAAAAAAAGAAGTCCGGGTGGACTTCTTTTGGATCAAATATTTTTTGTATTTAATTATCCAATTAGTTTCAAAGCCAATTGACTGTTTTGATTTGCTTGTGCAAGTGTTGCAGTGCCGGCCTGTAACATCACACTATTTCTGGCCATTTCTGTTGAAGAGGCCGCAACGTCTGTATCACGAATTCGCGAATTGGCTGCTGCTAAATTTTCT
>JAYVKY010000079.1:0-3160 GCA_043767965.1 Pseudobdellovibrionaceae bacterium | reverse complement strand
ACTCTGGCTCAGCTCATCGCCTTCCGGCAAGATAACGAAAACTCGATAACTGGCAGGGTCAGGCTCAATTAAATTGAGTTGCTGTAATACTTCCTGATAGATCGGATTTTTTTGAATTGCTTTTAAATTACGAAGTGGCACATCTGAAATACCAAGACAACTGATGCAATAGGCTTTAATAATCCATCAAGCCACCAGGCTGCACAACAGATAGCTTGAACTTTTTTTACCTCTTACATAGCCTATTATTAAACATAAAGCTATGAAGTCAGCCAAAAGTATATCTAATAGGAGACTAGCTCTGTTCCAACCCACCTGTGTGACTTGGTTGGCAAGAATAACTCCCAACACCAAAAAAAACACAGCCATGAAAGTGGTTAATATTTGCAATTTCGTTTTTTCGGTGGCTTTAAAGAGTCGAAACTGAATTACTTCCCAGCCGCCCATAATCGGCACACACAAAAATAAAGTGACGGCTGGTATAAACCGCTGCGAGTACCTTAAAGAGCCATGCCCAGGCAACAATCGGTATAGATCAAACAAAGTATAACCGAAAAATTTAACGTCATACATCAGAAATGAAACTAGAAAAGCAGCAACAAAAAAATAGACGGCTTGTTTTCGACGTGGCCCGGCAAAAACACCTACAATGGCCAGTAAGAAAAATACAATACCAACATGGCCGTATAAATTGAGACCTCTTTCGAATTTGAAAAATTCATCTGAAAATGGCACGAGTCCAAAAAAGTTGATTAATGAAAAATCGTAAACAAGTGGTTCTACTGTTATAAGAGTGCGAAAGCTATTGCGTACCAATACCCACTGTTCAAACAAAATAGGAGAAAGAAGAAGTACGCTGATAAGCCCTACCAGGAGAACAACCATTACCCGCTTTTTTAGCCATTCGAGCATTCCTGATAGCAGGCCTTTGTCGCTGTTTATAAAACTTGTCGGATTTGGCGCAAAAACAAGTAAAAAAAGCAACACCACAGATGTAAGAGTCGTCATTTCAATACCGTCAAACCGGCAGGTTAACAGCTGTTCGAAAACTGCTAAAAGCAAAATGCAAAAATACCATTTTGGATTTTTATCAAATTCAATTAGGCTAGCAAACGCAATGAGCGACCAAATATAAACTGGATTAATGACTTGGTCGTAGTAATAGCCCACAAATATTCCGCTGAAGGTCCAAAAAATACTGGCGATAAATGTGGCTTGATTCGAGTAACCAAATATTTTTTTAAGACTCCAAAAACTGCCTACTCCAGATATGAACATTGTAATAGAAGCCATTAAAACCATGACATCCATGACATTGAGCCATGGCAAAAATATAATTGAACGTATGTCGTAAGAACCTACAAATAGAAGTGGTAACCCGGTATAAATTTGTGAAAACCACATCGGCAAATGACCCATCAAAAGATTTCTTTTAATTTCACTCAACAAAGTGTAGGTAAAATTGAATGGATCTGAATTAATTCCAAATGTGATGTCCATTACGCGATACAGCAAGATATGAAGACAACTGAATGCAAAGTAAAATAAGCCAACTTTTACGTAAATATTATTTTTTAGAGCCATCTAAACAAGTTATTACACTAAAATTTAAATATCACTTAATATTTAATCAGTAAAAAACATATCTTGCCTGAGTGTTCAAATGCTGGGCACACAATTTAGCTCAATTTAACAACTTAATATCTGGACACCCATAGACATATATAGAAACTTAAGACTATGAATTTACAAAAAACGAGCTCTGAACCTGATGCGACACCACTCCCTATCTGTCCGATTTGTTCTGGAGACCATATTTCAAAAATTTCAGAAGTGGCTGGATTTGAAGTTTTCAATTGCGCGACTTGTGATCTAAAGTGGGTTCAAAACGCATCTGCTGAACAAGTAAAAGCATTCTATGATTCAACTTATTATCAAGGAAATGTCGGCTACACTAACTACATGAATGACGAATCTAATATTCGAATTAATGCACGTGAGCTACTTGATTCGATTGAAGGTTTTAAAAAACCCGGCGCCTTATTGCTCGATATTGGCTGCGCACACGGATTTTTATTAGATGAAGCTCGCAAAACCGGGTGGGACACAAAAGGTATTGAAATATCGCATGAGGCTAGCAACTATGCCAAAAACCAACTTGGACTGGACGTCTTCTGTGGTGAGCTTTTTGATGCATCTTTCGCTGAAAACAGCTTCGATGCAGTCACAATTATCGGCTCGATTGAACATTTGATTCAACCTCTTGAATACATAAGTAAAATATTTCACGTATTAAAACCTGGTGGCTATTTAATATTAACAACAATCGACACAAAGGGATTAATCCCAATTTACCGGCTGAAGCCTCCAGAGCATCTTTTTTATTTTTCGGCTCAGAATTTGAAAAAAGCGTGTGCTGATCGAGGTTTTCTTGTTAAAAACAGCTGCACATACTGGAAAACGTATCAATTTGCGGAGGCCCTGACTTTATTATTTAGAGCCTTGTTGCCTCAACTAGAATGGTCGGTTTTTCACAAAACAAATCTGTTAAATTTTAACATTAAACTGCCGACCAATGAATTTATTCTTACTCTACAGAAACCCAAATAACCTATAAATTAGAATCGTTATTGCCGTTTATCTAATTAAACAGATTCTTGGTTTTTTTAATTTCATCGACGAAGCTTTTGATCTGCGTTTGAACAAAATCAATTTTTTGAATAACTGAAGTGATATCTTTTTCTTTTTTCAGTGCAAATTTCACATCACGCAAAGCCTGTCGGGCGCCTTCGATTGAGAATTTATCGCGGTACAAAAGTTTACGAATTAGAAAGGCATTCTCGACATCTTTTTTCGTGTAAAGACGTTGATTATTAGAAGCTTTTTTAGGTTTTAAGATTTCAAACTCTTCTTCCCAATAGCGAAGAACGTATTGTTTGATGCCGAGCAAATCAGCTACATCGCCGATTTTGAAACCGAAACGATCCGGGATACCGGCTAACTCAGTTAAAAGCTCTTCATCCACCAGCACAGCCGGAAGCCTTGCAGACTCAGCTTTTTGTGCGCCCGTGGGCGCATCGCCGATAGCAGCTTTTAATTCTTTTTCAATTAAATCTTCACTTAGAAAAGAAGTGCTGTTGAGTGAAAGTTCAAATTCTGT
>JAYVKY010000078.1:0-2869 GCA_043767965.1 Pseudobdellovibrionaceae bacterium | reverse complement strand
GGGCACAACGGATTATAGCGGAGCCGCCAGTTTTAATTATACATTAACTGATATCGGTGGAGTTTCAAATTCTGCAACAGCCTCGCTGACAATTAATCCGATCAATGATGCTCCGGTGGTTTCAACAATTTTGGCGCAATCACTTGCCGAAGATGGAGCCTTAGTTGTCAATTTTAATTTGAGTGATATCGACAGTATTGTTACCTGTTCGGCCGCAAATTTATCTGCCACATCATCGAATACATCAATTGTGTTAAACAGCGCCATTGTTTTTGGTGGAACAGTACCAAATTGCACGGCAACAATTACTCCGGTAGCAAATCAAAATGGGGTTACAAATATCACAATCACTGCAAATGATAATGGGACACCGAATTTGCAAGACACAAAAACATTTGCGGTCACTGTGACAGCTGTGAATGATCCTCCGGTGGTAAGTACGATTTTAGATCAGACTACAAATGAAGACACCGCAAGTCCTGCGATTGCATTTACGATTTCTGACGTTGATAATACTTTAACCTGTGCGGGCAGTGTGACGGCAACCTCTGGTACTCCGGGAATTATCGCAAACAGCGGTTTAGTTGTTATCGGTACCGCGCCAAATTGTACAATCACAGTTACCCCGATGCCAAATCAGAATGGCGGACCGGTTGTGATTAATTTAGCCGTTACAGATGGGACGGTGACCACAAATCGAACTTTTAATATGACAGTGAATGCGATTGATGATCCGCCAGTTGTAACAACGATTTCAAATCAAACCATCAACGAAGATACGCCAACAGGTTCTTTGGCTTTTACAATTACAGATGTTGATAGCACGTTGAACTGCACAACCGGTATTGCAAAATTATCTTCGAATACAACAATAATTCCAACAGCAAACATTGTAACTTCAGGTACGGCTCCGAATTGTACGGTTGTTGTTACACCGGCAGCAAATCAAAATGGTGGGCCTGTGACTGTGACGTTGGGTGTGACGGATGGACCAAATACAACAAATTTAGTTTTTACCGTTACAGTCACATCCATTTTAGATATCACATCGATCACTTTACCGGTCGAGGGTGTGTACGTTCAAGATCAGAACATGGATTTCATTGTTAATTTTGAAGGTAACGTGAACGTCACCGGGGTCCCCAAATTATTATTAACCGTCGGTGCAGTTGCGCGCACGGCGAATTATATTTCCGGCAGCGGAACCTCTGCATTGTTATTTAGATATATTCCGACAAATATTTCAATCACAGATGATTACGACAATAATGGAATCACATTCTCAGCAATGACAGTTTCTTTAAGTGGTGGTACAATTATTGACTCATTAAGTTCATTAAATGCAACGCTGACTTTTACGACAGCCTCGACAGCAGCCATTTTAGTTGATGCCAGAACTTATTCATATACTGTGGCTTGGTCAGCAAATCACGTGAATGAAAATGTGGGATCAGTGACCGCCACATTAACGCTGACACAAGCACCGTTGATTGCATTGACATTTCCGATTCAAATTTCAGGCACGGCAATACCCGTCAGTGATTACACGACAACTTTGGGTGCTGTGATGACGGTTGCGGCGGGGTCAACAACCGCAACGGGGGCAGTAACGATTGTTGACGATGCTGTTTCAGAAAATTCAGAAACCATTTTATTAGATATTTTAAAGCCTTCAACGCGAACACAGTATTTAGGGGCAACGACTGTGGCCGCATTAACAATCAATGCAAATGATGCCACAAATTATCCAACACAAATTGGTCAAACAGCCTATTCAACATGTGTCATCAATCAGTTAAATAAATTATTTTGTACCGGAGCAAACAGTTTTGGCTTATTAGGCGTCGGAGATCTAGATTTTAGAACCGCATTCACACCGGTTGATGCAGCGACAGATTATTCCATTGTTGGCAGTGGTGCCGGAGGAATGTACTCTTATTCAAATTGTGCGATCACAACGACGGGTATTCTAAAATGTTGGGGCTACAATGCGTCTGGTGGTGTTGGTGACGGAACAACAACAGACAGAACCTCGCCAACGATCATCGATGGCGGCACCAATTATTTAAAAGTTTCCAATGGCTATAACGGCGCTTGTGGAATTACGACAGCCGGAGTTTTAAAATGTTGGGGTGACAATACCTATTATCAAGACGGTGACGGAACTACCTTGACCCGATTATCACCCGTGGTTGTCGACGGGGGCACAAATTATTCTGATGTCAGTCGTGGTATTTACGGCACTTGTGCCATAACAACAGCCGGTGTTTTAAAATGTTGGGGCTACAATGCGTATGGCACCGTCGGTAACGGAACAACAACGAATGTGACGATACCGACGGTGATTGATGCCGGCGTTAATTATTTAAAACTGACAAATTCATCAAGTTATACAGTGTGCGGAATTACAACAGCTGGCGTTTTAAAATGCTGGGGGCAAGGTACTTCGGGTCAAATTGGTAATGGCGCTAGTCTGACAAAACTATTACCAACAATAATTGACAGCGGAGTGAATTACAGTCGCATATCAAATGGCTTAAATGCCACGTGCGCAGTAACCACAGCTGGGGTTTTAAAATGTTGGGGTGCCGATCGAAATTATAACATTGGTTTATCTGTTTCAACAAATTATACAAGCCCGCAAGTTATTCATACTGGCGAAGTATTTACCGAAGTTATTGTCAACGATGCACGAATGTGCGCTTTGAACTCGTTAAATGTCATGAAGTGTGCCGGTCAAAGATATATGGGTTTGATGGGTGATGGATTATTATCACAGTACCATAGTTTAACTGCGGTTACTAATCTTGATATCTATTCTTCACTTAGTATGATGGGCCAGTATATTTTCTCTGGGATAAAATCCGAT
>JAYVKY010000077.1:0-5088 GCA_043767965.1 Pseudobdellovibrionaceae bacterium | reverse complement strand
GTGACCGTGATCATCTTTGTCGCCATGATCATCGTCATCATCGTGATCCTCATGTTCGTGGTGTTTTTTCTTTTTAATTTCACCGCAGATAAATTTCATAACTTTTTTGTGCTCATTGCCTTTATTTTTATGACAAGATCCATGGTGTTCGCGTTCGTTATGTTCTTTTTCGATTTCGATAAAACGACAGACTTTGCAGTCTGGAATTTTTTTGATATCGAGTACAACATAACCTTTATTTTTTGAAGCTACATAATTTACATTCGGACGATCACATGAGTTTTTTCCGTTTTGTTTAATCATGTAGTTCCAAATTTCTTTAAGATCATCAGGCAGTTTATTTTTCATAATTGTCAGCCAAGTTTTACCATTATCGCGGCTGATTCGAGATTTAAAATAACCATTGCCTTTTCCGCATTGACCATGACATTCATTCGGAAATTCCCAGATGATGGCCGTTGGCTGACACGAACCCGCGCCAGAACCACTGCCGGGATCGACGGGTGTTGGAGGCGGTGGTGGGTTTTGCACGACGCAAGTTTCTGCAACCGCAGAACCTGAAAGCGCACCATTATTACATGATCGAACTTCAGTTTGGCAAACTTGTCCGCTGGCAACGCTTGAACTTGTAAATACTGTTACAGACGAACCATGTGCAATTGTTTTTCCGTTCAGCGCGCAATTTGCAGCAGCATCGACTGTGCAAGCAGCATTTGAAAATGATCCAGTAAAGGCGCCGCTCAGGCATTGGCGTGTTTCAGATTTGCAAACTTGTCCGTAAGGTACAGTGGCTGACTGGTAACCTTTAATAGTTGCATCAGATGGATAAACTGTACCATTGAAAGTACAACTTGGTGGAGGATTTGTTGTTACTACGTCAACCACGCAGGATTCAAACACTGTTGATCCAGATAATACGCCGTTTGAGCATGTGCGAATTTCTGATTGGCAGGTTTGCCCAGCGGGAACAGTTGCTGATGCATATGTCGTGCGACTTTCGCCGTGAAGAACAGTCTGACCGTTCAATGTACAGTTGCTAGCGGCCTGAACACTGCATAGTGAATTTGTGAAAGAGCCTGACAGAGCACCATTCACGCAAGCCCTTGATTCAGAAACACAAGAGTTTCCATAAGTTACTGAATCAGATGCAAAAGCAATCACAGAGGTATTGTGCGGGACTGTTTTATTATCAAAGGTACATGAAGCAGGTAAGTTTTCGCTGCAAGAATCATATGCGTATGATCCTGATAGCTGACCGTTATCACACGTTCGGTTTTCTGTCGTACAAGCTACGCCATAGGCTGAGGTTGAAGCTAAAAATGCAGTGGCGACCTCGCCGTGTGCTAAAGTACGGCCATTAAAAAGACAACCGGCAGCTTGATCGATTGTACATGAGCCATAGGCAAACGAACCAGACAGTGTTCCGTCATTACATGTTCTTGATTCTTTTGTACATGAACCACCAAATTGCGACGTTGAGCTTTGAAAAGCATTGATCGAATCACCATTTAAAATTGTTTTTCCGTCAAACAGACATGATCTGGCTGCGTTGATTTCACAACTTGCATACGTTGCACTGCCTGTTAAGACTCCGTTATTACAGGTACGGCTTTCAGCGACTGACGAGCAGACTTGCCCGAAAGCAACCGTGGATGAGGTATAGCCTGTGACGGAATCGCCATTGACTATTGTTGCACCATTAAACAAACAACTTGCGGGTGCTCCAACAGAACAACTTGCAAACGTATAACTACCAGCGAAGTTGCCGGATGTACACAGCCGATTTTCAGAAACGCAGCTTGCACCAAATTCAACCGTTGAATTTTGAAAAGCTTGAACCGACGATCCGTCGACAACAATACTTCCGTTAAAGTCACAATTGATAGGATCAGTAGGTATCACAATCGCTGGTGCCGAGACCGCCAAAGAGGCGATCGAAGTACTTTGTTTCTGTGTGGCGACAGCGTCAGTGCTGGTGCCAGACTCTAGACAGGCTGTTAGGCTTACTAATGTTGCGATCAGAAATATTTTTTGCAGTTTGTTTTTCATAAGCAATCCTCGCTTTGTTGATAACAGAATAAGCGATATTATAAAAAGTGAAGATTTATATTTTAATAATTTCAAGATCAGACAGTCATTTTTGGAATGCGTAATTTACTGGATAAAACTTTGACAGTTTATGTGAACTTGAATAGGATAATGCACAAAAATAGGCGAGGTTTGCATGCTACCACAGTGGAATAACACAGATGAATATCAAAGTTTTCAAGCGCCAGAATTTCAAGAAGACATTCGTTTTATTGAAGTTTCAAAATAACTATTAATTAAAGCGCTCGATGTACTGACAGCGCTGACATAAATTTTCGACTAATTTATTATTTTGAAATCCCTTTAAGATATTTTGCGCGCGTTCTGAATTTAAGATTTCTAGAATTGGTGTGTCTTGAATTTTCCCAAGTGGTATAGCGGCTTCTTTATCTAAACAGCACGGCACAACGGTGCCATCGGCAAGAATGCCAAAATGCGAAGACAAGCCGTAGCATGTGCCTTTTTGGCCCAGGATAGGCAGTTTCAGATCAGGCCAGATAAATTCAGTATCAAAGTGCAGATATAATTTATTTTTAATTTTCACGCTTTTGTTTTTTTGAATTTGGATATCTGCGGGGTTCAATGAAAAATTAAAACGGTTTGTGATTCGTTTTAGCATTTCAACATTTTCGGTCAGGCTGCCGCGTGTGTCTTGTAAGTTCCAAAGTCGGTAATTAATATAAAGATCAGGTCTGGTCAAAATGGCCTGTTCAGTCCACAAAAATATTTTTTGCAGATACGCTGTTGGGTCTTTTTGGGGGTGGTTATCAAAAAAACTATGCAATGAAAAATTCACCTGATACATGGCAGGGCTTAATAAAATTTCATGATGTTCTGGTTTTACAAGTACACCATTAGTAACGAAAAATATTTTAGCGTCATACTTTTCACAGATCCTGATCATTTCGGATAACTTGGGGTGAACCAATGGGTCGCCCATTAAATGAAAACAGACCAATTCTGTCAGTGGAGCAATTTGTTGGATAATGTTTGCAAAAAGGTCCAGGGGCATTATTTTTTTTTCGCGAAGTACCTCGGGGCAAAAGCTGCATTGCAGGTTGCAGATATTGCTAATCTCGACATTGATTTTATGGAAGCGTTTTTTATTAGACATCGAATCATTTTCATATAACGCTAAGTTTATGGAAGCAATGTCAAATATATGGAAAAAGTGCAGTAGCTGTAAAAAGCCAATTTCATTAAATACAAAGTTTTACGAATGCAGTGTTTCGACCTGCACAGGTGAACGTACAGGCTATGTGTTTTGCTCGATAGCCTGTTTTGAGGTGCACTTGCCAGGGGCTAAACATCGTAGCGCGGGCGCTGTCGAGAAACTGTCGCCAAGAATAGCAGCTTCAGAAACGCCGAAAAGAATTATTATTCAAAATAGTCCAGTTCAAGGACCACGTCCAATTATGACAAAATCATCGATGGAAAATGAAGTTTTGGTTGTTGTTTCAAAGCTGAAACAATACATCAAAGACATTTCAGACATGAATACATCGGAAGATGTAAATCAAGTTATTTCGCACATGATTCGCATTCAGCTTGACCGGGCAGTTGAAAATGCGCGCCGTGAAGGTCGAAAAACAGTTATGGCCAGAGATTTTAAAAGTTAATATAAGTATTATTATTTCACAGCGACTTCAGTAATCGAATTTTCGTCAAAAGGTAAAAAAGCTTGTGGTCTGTAGTTGTCGATTTTTTCTTTACCGCCATTTTTTTTGATTAAAGAATTAATATAACTTTTTATTTGTAAATAGTCACCAGTTGTTGTGCTGATATGAAAATACACAAGTTCATCTTGTGTTAGTACGGCACCGGCTAACGAAACGGAATTACTGATTGTTCCGGTTTTAGCAACTAGTGAACCTGAAGTTAGATTGTTTGAATAAATGTGAGTGACGGTGCTATCGCCATCAGCGTGTGAATCAAGTCCTGCCACAGGTAAAATATATCGTAGTCCTAAGTTTTGCGCAGCAGCCACCTCATACAGTTTCTTATTAACGTTAACGACGGTATAGCAAGTGGCTGAATTATAGATTTTTTGGCCATTGATTTCTTCGGGGTAACCCGAGCCATTGACAAAATTGAATTCATTTTTGTCTGCATTAATTGATTTCGATAAAAAATCAGAAAATTTTTGAGTTCTAGAGAGTCGTTCAAAAATTTTATCAGCCGCAAAATTATTCGAGTTTCTGTTCATTTCTTTAAGTGTGCGGTGCAATTCGCTAGATCTAAGCATAAATGTTTTTGTTGTTTTATCTTTATCAAATGATTTCATTGATACGGCATGAATATCTTGAACAGATAAGCTGACAGCAGGAAGCAAGCTGACTTTTGACAAAGACTGTGTTCGTTTAGCAAAAGTGTTATAATTCGCTTTTAAGCTTTTTACATCATTTCGTAGTTCACGCATAATATCGGTTTCAGATTGAGTCCCATTCGAATGAACAAGATCAGAATTCGTTCGAATGACTGAGCCGTATTCAAAGTTTTCATCATAAGTTAGATTTTCTATTTTTTTAACTCCACGTTTATTGAGTTCGTTAATTAAAAAATAAAGCATCGTTCGATCAAAATACGGAAATACCGAGCCCCGTAAGTGCACATCGAAACTGCCGTTATTTAAATCAGTGATGTAAACCTGGGTGGGGTATCTGTAGGTCGCGCCTAATTTTTCAAGCGCCCACAGTGATGTAAACACTTTCGAGACCGAAGCGATCGGATACTTTGCATGTAAATTACTTGAACCTGTGATATTGCCATCACTGCCCTGGCTTGAGCACTGAGTGATCAATTTAGCAAACGAAGTTGCGGTTAAAAAAGAGCATGCAGTAAACAACAGAATGATTTTTTTTATTTTCATAGTTGGCTAATATAGTCGACCTTGAACAGCAATTTCAACTGTAGAGTTTTAGACAAAGTGATAATTTTTACTGTCGAACTTTTTGACATTTTTGATTGTATTTGGGCTGTAATGGACGGTAACGTAAGTCA
>JAYVKY010000076.1:0-3131 GCA_043767965.1 Pseudobdellovibrionaceae bacterium | reverse complement strand
TTAAGTGCCGGTGATTCAGTGGCGATGACTGACAGTAGGCAAATTCAATTTGAAATATTAAAAGATTCGCAGGTCTTAATTTTTGATCTAGGGCCGACGTCGTGAAATTTATTTTGTAATTTGTAATGTCGACAATTAATCATATCTATACATTCAATTATTCACAACCTGCTGAGTATCATTTTTCACACGATTCAGTATTCTTAGCACAATTTGTTTTTGATTGGTTGAAAAAAAATCCGCAATCGATTGATTCAATGGCAGATCTTTGTGCCGGCTGCGGTATCATCGGCATGGATTTATTGATTCACTTATTTAAAAATTCGAACCAATTACCCACGCAAATTGATTTCATCGAAGTTCAAAATATCTATACTGAATATTTTAATAATAATAAATTCCAAGTCAGCGAAATTATTGGTCAAGCAACCAACTTAAATCTTATTTTGCAAAATTATGAACAGTTGCTTTCAGTTTCGGCGGCTCAAGCGAAATATGATCTTATTGTATGTAATCCACCTTATTTTAAAGTGGGGCAGGGCAAATTGTCCCCTTCTGAATTCAAAAATCGTTGCCGTTTTTTTATAGATTCTGATTTTTTAAATCTAATTAAATTTGTAAAGTATTCATTAGTGTCGAAGGGTTCAGCACTTATTTTAGTAAGATCACTTTTGGATCACAATGACAGCTCTGACTTTGAAAGCATTGCAAATTATTTAGAGCTTGATGCCACAATCGTGGGCAACATACGCGGAACCAGTGTGGTGTTGTTTTGCCACCGTATTTAAAATTTAATTTGGCCTATGGATTGCTTTTACTACTTTCGTTATCTTTTAATCATAAAAACAACACCACTTAGGAGGTTACATGTTTAAATCAGTATCACGAAAAGTAGTAATGGTAGCTTTAATTGTTACAAGTTTTGAATCCATAGTTTTCGCTCAGCGCGGCCCAGGCTTTGGTCCACCGCCGGCAGAAACTGCGCCCGTATACCCGCGGCCCGGTCGCCCCGGAGGCCCAGGTTTTGGCCGTCCAGGTCATGGTGGCCCAGGTTATAATGACACGCAAACTGTACAGGCTTATATCGGTCGTTCAATTATGAATGAAATTTTACCGCTACGCAGACTCGCTCGTCTTGAACAATACGCAGGTTATGAAATTGTTTCGGTATCTGCAAACACTCGACCGGATAGCCCCTACCGCACGGATGTTCAATTAATTGCGGATGGTTATGTTGTCGCTGCACAAATAAATCCAGGTTACCAAATTAATTTGTATCCGCAACAACGTTTGATCTTAGATCAAAATGTGCGTCGACTTGAATTAGGTATTCGGGGTTCAACATATATTGATGTGATTAACATTACTCTGCGCAGGCTAAATCAAGGTGGTGGAGGATACCCAGGTTACCCGCAACCACAACCGCCTCAATATCCGCCGCAACCACAGCCACCGCAATATCCCCCTCAATATCCCCCGCAACCACCGCCTCCTCATCAGCCACCGCCACAACAACCAGTTCCGGGTGGAACAACTATTGATGGCGGTCAAATTTTAAATATGGGTACAACAATCAATTCATCAAACGGACAAGTCTCTTTATCGATGCAGACGGATTGTAACTTAGTGCTTTACAGTGGTGGACGTGCAACTTGGGCAACCAATACAGTTGGTCGACAAAATTGTACGGCGACATTTCAAACTGATGGTAACTTCGTAGTCTATAGCAATGGATCACCAATCTGGAGCTCGGGCACGTCACGCTATGCGGGTGCACAAATGCTTCTTCAGAATGATGGCAACCTTGTTATTTACGCGGGCGGTCGACCAGTTTGGGCGACAAACACAGGACGTTAATCCGTATCGGATCGTAGAATTAAGTTCATAATAAATGCCCTATCTGAAAACGGATAGGGTTTTTTTGTTTTTCAAGGGGCATGATTGCTTGATTTAATGAGGGTCTAGATTCTTATTTTGAGACACTATTTGAAACACAAAATTCAAAATTAAAGTTTTTTCGTTTTTTTGACGATAAGTTAGACAGGAAAATGGTTTTTCCGGTGTTGATCAATGTTCAGAAAAGGATATCAGATGAAAAAAACAAGTTTATTTTTAATAAAAAATTTAATTTTATTTACTTCTATGCTCTTTATTTTTTCTTGTAAAGGCGCTAGCGGCGGTGCCGCACCATCTTTGACAGATGCACTGACAATTGCAATTTCACCGGCGACAGCAACGCTGGCTGTAAATAATTTGCAAACATTTACAGTCACTGGTGGCACGGCTCCGTACACCTACACAATGCAAAGTGGTTCGGGTACAATTTTATCGACAACCGGTGGCTATACGGCGCCAGCAGTTGCAGGCAGTGCAGTTGTGCGGGTCACTGATAGTTTAGGTTTATATTCTGAATCAACAGTGACAATTAATAATGCTTTGCAAATTTCACCAACGTCACAAAGCTTAAGTATCAGTAGCACACAAACATTTACAACAACGGGTGGTGTGCCACCAATTACTTTTAGAATAAGCAGTGGCGTAGGGTCTGTGAATCTTAATTCAGGTCTGTATACAGCCCCAGCCTCGCCTGGTTCGGCCATTGTCACCGCGACAGATTCAATTGGTAACTTATCAAATGCATCGGTCAGTATTTTTTCTTCTTTAGGAATTTCACCGACATCAATAATTATGGCCGTAAATAATGCGACAACCTTTTCTGCCGCCGGCGGGATAGCACCGTATGTATTTTCTGTATTAAGTGGCTCAGGTATTATCAATCCTGCTTCGGGGGTTTATACAGCCCCAGCGACTTCAGGTTCAGCCACAATCCGAGTAACAGATGCTTTGGGGGCGACAGCAGATTCACTGGTGACGATCAATCCTGTCCTGACGATTTCACCCACAGCACAAAATATTTTAATTAATTCAACAATATCATTTTCAACCTCTGGCGGAGTTAACCCCTATACTTTTTCAATGGTTTCTGGCGTGGGTGTCATTGACTCAAACAGCGGAGTATACACGGCACCAGGGTCAAATGGTTCAGCGGTTGTTCGTGTCACTGATAATTTTGGTAATTATGCAGATGCAACAATCAATGTCACTTCAGTTTTAAATTTATCTCCGTCGGC
>JAYVKY010000075.1:0-5250 GCA_043767965.1 Pseudobdellovibrionaceae bacterium | reverse complement strand
GAGTCATTACGGTCATAGGTAAATTGTAACCGCCGTTCGTACACCACAGTGTATTGCCCGCAATTTTTAGCAAATCAATCGTGTTAAAAATGTAATCAGCAAACTGAATTTCAGCGACACATTTATCACCCGTCATTGCAATTCCCATTGCCATGCCAATAATACCGCGCTCATCCAATGTTGAATTCCATGATGTTTGTAATCCTTGGGTTGCTGTGAAAACTCCGCCCAAAGGCATTCCCACATCTTGTCCAAATACATCTTTTAATTGATAATTTTTTTCTGCATAATGCAAAGCCATTCGAACAGCTTGAGCCATATTCGACATTAGAAATTTCTCCAGTCTGCATTTTCGTTTCCCACGTAGGTATTATTCCATACGCTGTCCGCTGTGGGTTGTGGTTCCGCTCTGGCAATTTCAGTGGCGCGTACGCCTTCGGCTTCGAATTGGGCCCAAATTTTTTCTGACTCGTTTTCCGTGATCAATCCGGCCTTGAATAAACGTTGTTCAAAAGTTTTAACTGGATCAAGTTCATTCGGCACAGGGTTCGCTCCACTTGCTGATGAATGCCCGTACAATCTTGAAACCATGGCCTCAATAAATGCGGGCTTTCCCGTTTTACGAATGTAATTCATATTTTCTTGTAGACACAGATAACTCTCGATCGGATCATTTCCGTTAATGACTTGCGATTTAATATTAAAAGCCTTTGCACGGTCTGCAATATAATTTTCGCCGTGCTGACCTTCGTAAGAGGTTGAAATTCCCCATTTATTATTTTGTACTGTTAATAAAATTGGTAATTCTTGGCCACGACGTGAAGCTAAAATTAATGCTGATGCAAAGTCGCCCTCAGCAGTACCCGCATCACCGCCCGTAACAACAGTAATTGCATTTTTATCAAAGTTTTTTGTGTGATGTCTTTTCTGCGCGTGTGCAGTTCCGCATGCAATCGGATACTGAACTTCTAAAGGTGATGTCACCGGAGCCACATTCCATTTAGGGATAGAAAAATGATTTGAAAAATTTCTGCCACCTGTTGATGGGTCAGTTGACCTGTTCATCATCAAACGAATTGAATCCAACATCGAAACACCCATTGCTACCAATGTTGGCGAACAGCGGTAATGTAAGTGCACATAATCAAATTTGGGCCCATGACCTTTGTTGACTAACATGCCGACGGGCACGCCCCAAGCTTCTTCACCTGGGCCGCCTATCCAAAAAAAAGATTCACCAGCTCTGTAAATTTTAATTAAACGTTCTTCAAGTACACGCGTTTTCACCATGTGTTGATGCATCGTTAAAATTATTTTTTTATCTAGACCACCAAAATTATCTTTTGATATTTTTGGTGCCGATTTAGTAGATGAAACAGCCATGAATTTTCCTTCGATTTTTGAGTCTTCAAACGTACCTTAATTCGATCCGTTTGTACTCTCTTTGTCGAGGTGCGAAATGCCTAATCCATAGCCGAAATAGGCTTATAATTGAATTATTTCTTGCTCAGTTTTGACATCAATCGCAGCATTTCCATGTACAGCCAAACAAGTGTCACAAGTAATGCAAAACCACAATACCATTCCATGTATTTTGGCGCTTGTCTGGCGTGAGCTTGTTCGATCATATCAAAATCCAGCATCAAATTAAATGCCGCAACGCCAGTGACAATCACAGAAAAAGCAATACCCACAGGTGTGGCTTCGTGAATCATCGGCATACCCGAACCGAAAAATCCCATCACCATATTCACAACATAAGTTAAAACAATTGCGCCGGTTGCAACAATCATAACTGTTCGGAATTGTTCAGTGACGCGAATAATTTTAAATCGATACAACGCCAACATCAAAACAAAACAGCCCACAGTCGCAAACAATGTATTCGAAACAATTCCTGGGTACCGAAAAGCGTAGGACGCAGAAATTGTGCCCAACAAAATTCCCTCACACAAAGCATAAGGCTGAGATAAATAAGGAGCCGTGTGTGGCTTAAAAATAATGACCAATGATAAAATAAAACTGAGAATCAGCGAACCAAACAAAACAACTGGCGATTGCGCTGACCATCCCAAATATGCACCAGAAATTGTTAACATAATCAAAATTCCCGATTTATTAATTGTTCCTTCAATCGTCATCGCATCAGTTGTTGTTACGTCTTTGATGCGGTTCCAAACTTTTTCATTTAATGCAGGGCTCGACATAATGGACTCCTTTTTATATTGAATCGGATCTCAGTTTAACAAATTAAGGATGCGGTTCAAGCAATGACTTGGCCCGACTTGATCAAAATATAGACCAATATCTAGTTACTCATTTGATAAGCTTATTTTAAACTTATTTTTTCTGCGCAATAATATTCACAACCGTGGGCGTAATACAAAAAGCACCTTCAGTTTTTTTTGTTAATTCCCAGATTTTAAAAAACTCAACTTGATCTAATGCCGTGATGTGATTTGTGGTTATCAACCTTGGTAAAAATGATTTAAAAAATGTCTCTGGCCACTGCCATAACGGATCTTGGGGCCTGCAGACTCTGGCGATGGGTTCGATTTCTAAAACTTTAAATCCATTTTTTTCTAAAGCCATTGGCAGTTTTCGGCCTTGATTCGGAAAACCACCCTGATCCATCCAGCTTTTGAAAATGGCATCAACAATTTTCTTCATGATGGGCTGATCCGGAGCCAATGAAAAACTGTCATATGAAATATATTCCTGCAGACTGAAAATAGCCCCGCGATTTAAATGTTCAGAAATTTTTTGAATTGCGATTTCAATATCTGGAACAAAAATCATCAACCATCTGCAAAATGCGGTATCAAAATTTTTATCTGACAAATTTAGCTGTTCAATAAATGACAGATGAGTTTTTAATTTTGGTATTTTTTTCGCATCTAAATATTTCAGAAAATTTTCCGAAATATCGACGGCTGTGATTTCTGATTGGTGATTTGTATAGATCGCTAAGTCTTCAGTAGTAAACCCAGGCCCACAACCCAATTCTAAAATTTTTTGGCCGGGTTTGATATTTGATTTTTTCCATAATCTGATTAGATGATCTTTCCACAGGTCATGCTGAAGCTTTAACCGATCAAGTTCGACTTGATCGGTTCCCAAGACATAGGGTTTTTCTATAGACATAAATCTATTGAATAGTCACTTTTGTAAGATCTTTAATTTTACCAGCCTCAAGCACAATTAAATCTGATAATACATTTGCAGCCTCTTGAATTTCAGGCCTCTTTAGATACTCTTGATCTTTGGATTTTTTATCAGCGTAACGTTTGCTTTTTACTTTTTTCTCTTTTTCGCCCTTGTCTTTTAAAATCTCGGAAACTTTAATCACTTTACCAAGCTTTTTAGTTTTGTCTAAGTCATCTGCAATTTTTTTAAATTCTTCACTTTTAGAGATTCGACCTTCAGATCTTGTCTTTAATGACTTCAGCCAATCGGCCTTAATCACATCCCATTTACCCGCGCCACTTTCAACAAAACCCTCTTTAGACACAAATGCATCTAATTTTTTAGGTGGTAAAGAATAGTCCATACTTTTCTCGCCAATATCATCAAGATGAAATGGGCTTGGAAAAACAATATCTGATTCAACCCCACGGTGCTGAGTTGAAAAACCACCTGGCGTATAAAACATGCCTATTGTCACTTTCATCGCACCTAAATCGAACGGCAATTGGGGTACATTTTGTATACTACCCTTACCATAGGTATGATCTGCACCAACAATAACCGCACGATTATAATCCTTCATAGCTCCTGATAAAATTTCAGATGCTGATGCACTTACTCGTGAAGTTAAAATCACAAGTGGTCCATCCCAATCAACTTTAGGGTCAACATCTGCTAATGGTGATTCTTCACCTGATCTTGATGTGGATTTTACGATATTGCCCGTTTTGATAAATAAGCCGCCGATTTTAACAGCATCATCCAAAGAGCCGCCACCATTCGTTGAAAGATCTATGACGATGCCATCAACTTTTTTTTCTTTGGCTTCAGAAATAATTTTTTTCATGTCTGCAGCTGATGATCTGCCACCGCGCGAATTATCTGCGTAAAACGACGGAAAGTTAACTATACCAATTTTTTTCTTTTCGCCATTAATTGTTCTATCTTGATAAAAAATAGAAATCGCATTGTCTTCTAAATTTATTTTTTCACGTGTCAAATCAACTTCAAATTTTTTATTTGCGCCAGCTTCTTTTCGTAAAATTGATAATTTAACTTTGGTGCCCTTGGGACCACGAATTAATTTAACGACATCTTTTAGATCCATATCGATGACGTTTTCCATTTTGCCATCTTTTTTACTAACAGCGACAATTTTGTCTTTAGGTTCAAGTATTCCTGATTTCGCAGCAGCCCCACCAGTGACCAAGGCCTCAATCACTGTAAAACCATCATCTTGTGAAAGTGTTGCTCCGATACCTTCAAGACTTAAATTCATATCAATTTTAAAATCCTCATAAGGGTCTTTGGCCAAAAATGCAGAGTGCGGATCTAGCGACAAAGCAAAAGAATTCAAATAGTTTGCGATCAAATCATCTTGTTTTGTTTCTTTAATTCGCTTTAGACCACGTTCATAGTTTTTAATCACGCGCGATTTAGCCTCATCTAATTTCATGTCGGTTGCCAAGTAATTTGCAACCTGAAACTGAACATATTTTGATAGAAAATCTTCGGCTTCTTTTGCATTTTTTGGAAATTCCTTATGATCAGGGTCATAGGTAAATTCAGTTTCTTTATTAAATTTAAAATTTTTATCTAATATTTTTTTAACGCTATCAGCACGTTCCGAAATACGCTGTACTAATATGGCCTGAATTTCAGTTGCAAATTTACAATCTTTTTTTGCTACTTGATCAAAAACAGTTTTCATCATATTTTGAATTGATGCCACGTCCGACTGTAACAGATAAATTTTAGCACCATCTTGATGCTTAATATATTGTTCAATAACACGCTTTTGCAATTCATTGTCTTTTTGCTTATAGACCAAATGATTTGCTAAATAATATGATTGAATTTGATCAACGTATTCACAGTCTAATGTTTTTTTAAACATTTGTGCCTGCGCTGAAAACGAAAAACCTACTGTTATAACCAGTGACAAAATCTGAGATTTCATGATGTTCCTTTGAGTTTCTTCATGTTTAATTGAAATGTTCATTCAAGATTATATGTGAATGCTTTCTGATTGAGGAGGATATTCTTATATCAGGTCGAGCTTTT
>JAYVKY010000074.1:0-4944 GCA_043767965.1 Pseudobdellovibrionaceae bacterium | reverse complement strand
ATTGGTGTTGGTTTGTACTCTGCGATCACAGGTGTTCGGACCCCTTTGGTAATTCCAGTCATGGGTGCTTCGGGTGCGCTATTTGGTCTGCTTTTGGCTTACGGGATTATTTTTTCAGAACGAGAAACGTATTTCATGGGCTTGTTTCCAATGAAGGCAAAGTACTTTGTGATGGTTGCTGGCGCTATTGATTTTGCCTCACTATTAAGCAGCGGCGTCGCTGGCGGCGAAGTGGCTTATTTGGCTCATTTGGGTGGAATTATTTCTGGATTTTTAATTTTAAAAACACAAGTGTATTTAAAGGTTCAGCAAACCAAAAACAAACTAAAGAAAAAAAGTAGCTCATTACGGCTTGTGGTCGATAATGATAAGCTTAAGGATCAAAGTAACCCTAAATATTGGAATTGATTGATTACTTTGAAGGTCTTTGGTACTTATGACACTTCACTAATTTATAAAGTCTAAGGGGTTTTTATATGTCATTAAATAAAGCGGTCGAGAATTTGAAATTTGACAAACGATTACTTGATCTTAATTTACGTTTAGGACGTTTAACTCAAGATGAATATAATCAGCATTTAAAAGGTTTAGCCGATCTCGAAGCCGATTCGTCAAAAGTGGATCTTGAAGAATCTGACGCTGAACAAAATCAATAAAAATAATTAAATTTGAATCCACTCTTCGCGAAGAATGTGGATTTCGCCACTTTCTTCGACAAGGTACAAAGTTTTAATGCCTTTGTCTTTATGACCATTTGATTCATAGTTCTGAATAAATTTTAAAACATACTGATTTTTTTGATTAAATATGTGTGTCGAACCGAGTTCGATTTTGACGAATGAATATTTTTCTTTCAGTCGTTGTTTATGCACAAGCCATGAGTTTTTATTAAATCCAGGTTGTGCCGAAAATTTATCTGAATAAAGTTTGATGTAAGCGGCAAGATCTTGCGATTGCCAAGTTGTTTTCCACATCGAAACCCAATCAAGAACGCGTTGCTTTTTATCTTGATAGTCTTTTTCTGAAAGTACAGTTATTGCATTATTAATAATTAAAAAACTTTTATTTAATTTAATTTGAGATTCAACTTTTTTTAGATTTTCATTACGAAGAACGACGCACCCCTTAGAGCCACGGTTCAGGGGGACTTCGTCTGGTACCGAGTGCAGCCAAATGCCAGAGCCTGATTTATTTTCAAACTTATCAAAGACATTCGGGTAATTGGTTGTAAATGCCATCGAGCCGTATTTATCGTAAGGGATTTCTGGCTGAATTTTTTTAGCTTCAAGGATATAGATACCTTCAGGTGTTTTTTTATCATCACGCTTAGTTTTATTACCATCGTTTTTTCCAATATCGATTTCATATTTTTCAGGTGATAAAGTATTTTTTTCGGGGTCAAAAACATAGAGACTGCGGGACTGTTTGTCAGCAACAAGCACTGTCGATTGCAAGAGTGGATCGTTAGAAATTTGTAAAACTTCAGATATGTACGTCGCACTGACATCAGACTTTGGTGACTGTGCTGATAAGTTTAAAGACAGAAGTGTAATAAATATAAAAAAATGCATATTCACCAAAAAATTGTGTCTTATTTTGAGACTCTCGACAAGAAAACTCTCAAGACCTTAATGTGCTGTACCGATAGAGATCATGGTCTATTCGGATGATAGCGAGGTTTTCATGAGTGCTAAAATAAAGCTGATTATATCTAGTTTTTTAATCACATTAAATCTAGCAACACTGGGTATAGGTGCGTACTGGGCCTATATTTCAACATTGGGTTATGAGTCGCCAATGATTACCGAAAAATCCTTACGTAGTCCAGCCAGTCTGCCAGAGCACCTTAATGAGGGGCCAATGATTTATACGATGGACAAATTCGTAGTGAACTTATTGGGGCAGCCCAAAAGAACAATTCGTGTACAAGTGAATCTTGATATGTTAAGTGCGCAGTCATTTGAAGAAATTATGGATTCAGAAAATCGAGCCAAAGCTCGCGATCGAATTGTCAGACTGCTGAATGAAAAAACTTTTTCTGACCTTGAATCGATTCAAGGCAAATTATTTTTAAAAGATAAAATTGTTGAAGAGGTTAACAAAGTTCTTAAAGTTGGCCTTGTTAAAGACGTATACTTTACAGACTTTGTAATGAATTAAGTTATCCTTTTTTCTTTTTTTGGTAAATTTTAATCCCAACGTAAGCTGCTATAACTAAAAGAAAAAGTAGAAAACCTAAAAATAATTCATTTTTAAATATTCCGCCTTTGCCATTACTGTCAGAAGCCATATCGTCAGAAGCTAAAAGATCACTTGGCATAGCTTGACCGATTGTGCCACCAATAATTTCACCAGAGCCTCGAAGATTTCCGCCGTCAGTACGTGAGGTTAAATCTTTAGCGGCTATCACACGCAAAGATTTAACGGTCTCGGCGAAATGGGCCGCATGTTTTTGATATTTTGTATTGTGGGCGGTGAATGTAATCAGAACTGCAATTTGATCTTTAATTGTCGCAAGATACCTTGTGTAATAGTTTTGAACTTCACTGTTAATGTGTAATGAATCAAGCCATTTCTGATCATTGATTAAAACCTCTCGAGGAGCGATGGTGACAGTCGAGCTCAATGGGGCGCCGCCTTTGGTTGGCGCGTGGATCGGCTTGTTTAAATGTTCAAAATAAATAGGAAAGCTATCGGTTGGCCCTTTTTCTTTGGCCGTTAAAATAATGACGGCCTCTTTGGCCTCTTGAGGATCTTCGCTGCGACAAACAAATTCTGTTTGTTCAAGTTTACATTTCCAGGTGTCGAGCATTTCAAAACTGATGTATGCATTTTTAAATGTTCGAGCATTCGCTTCATTCTGCGAAAATAAAATGAAACCAGCTAAAAGGATGGATAGATTAATTGTGAATTTAAAACTCATGTTGCCTCGCTTGATGTATAGTGACTATTATAACCACAGTCCGCTCACTAATTAAAGAGGTAAAAATGTTAAACCTTTCTCAACTCCAGACCTTCGTCATGGTTGTCGCCGAAGGCAGTATGACGGCAGCCGCCGATAAATTATTTTTAACTCAGCCTGCCGTTAGTCAACAGATGAAAAACCTTGAAGATGACTTGGGTGTCGAATTAATTGTTCGTGGCGCAAAACAAATAAAAACGACGGCGCAAGGCGAAGTTTTATACGAGCATGCAAAAAAAATATTAAGCCTTGCTGTGCAGGCGGAAGTTTCAATTAAATCGATCGGTGCACAATTGCGAGGACAACTTCGGATTGGAACTTTGAATTCGATTGGTTTGCATTTAATGAGCCCCATTGTTAGCCGTCTATTGAAATTTAACCCTGATTTCAAAATTAAAGTTGATTATGCCAAGGGCGAAGAACTGATCGAACTCTTTGAAAAGGGGCTGCTTGATGTTGTCGTGCTGCCAGAGATTCAAAAAAATTACGGTAAAAATTTACCGGATTCAGTATCGCATTTACTCATGAAAGAAGAAATGTGGCTGGTGGGTTCTGGTCAAGATGAATTTTACCCAACCACAGTTGCTCTGCAAGAAGTTAAAAAAATTCCCTACGTGCATTTCGCCAATGAATTCCCCGATTTTGACAAACAATTGGCATTAAAATTAAAAGACATCCCTGCCGTATTTGAATCATCAAACGTCGGTACTTTAAAGCGCGTGATAGAAAATGGTTTGGGTATTGGATTTTTACCCGCGCATTCAGTTAAAAAACAAATCCGTGGCGGTCGGCTGAATAAAATTGCGGTGACTGATTTTGATTACAAAGTTGAATTTATATATTATCGAAAAAACACAGGGCCGGTTGCCGAATCTGCCGAAATATTTTTTCAAGCGCTAACGGGTGATCACGAACGAAGTTAATATTTTCTTAACAATCAGTTGTCGAAGTTTTTAGATCTAAATATATGGATATTTCAAAAGGGTCTTTGGGTTTAAACCGACTGCGCACCCAGAACATCATGCTTAACTTTTTTATTCCATCCTGTTGTAATTGCATTAAGCAACTTCATCGAACGATGTCATGATTTTACAAAGCGTTTCAAGTGATGGATTACCATTTTCGCCGATGGCCGCATAAACAACCGTGCGGCTCAGTTTCGTTCGACGACAAACTTCTAAAATATTGTGGGCTCGTACATAGCCAGACAAAATTTCAACGAAGGCATTTTTATCACCGTCGATTAAAGCTTGTGACAAAGCCTTCTTAATTTCTTTATGATTTTTAAAGATTAAAGAAGGATCATGCTTAACAAGCTTTACACCATTAACTTGAATGAATTTTTTCTGCAATTTTTTGCGCGCGTTTAATGTCTTTGTCTTGTCCATTTTTATTTCCTCCTAAAATTAGGATAACTGTTACACCGTCGATCACAGTTTCAGTGCAGTAAATACGGTTGCCATTATTAAACTTAATTTCAAACAGCACCGCACTTAGCTTTTTCACATGTCCGTAATGATCAAAATCACTTATTTTTTGAAGACGACTATCAATCTGAGCACGAACCTTTGCTGTTTGCTCGCTGTGCCATGCTGAATAGTCTTCTGTTTTAAGAAAAGTGACCATGATTATTTGTACCGTATACAGTACAAAATAGCAAGGGGTATTTCGTATATGATTAATACCGCTTAAAACAACACCGAATCCGGCAGGCCCATGCGGGCGGCAATGACGCGAACAATTTCGCTGGCGGTTTCTTCAAGGGCGCGCTCGGTCACGTTGAATACGGGCCATCTGCGATTTTGCTTAAATAAATTTTCGGCGTATTCGATTTCTTTCATGATTTGTTGAAGCGAGGCATATTCCCCGCCGGAATCTTGACCGAATTTTTCAAGTCGATTTTTTCGGATCCGTTGAAGTGAATCGATATCAATAATTAAGCCCACAACTTTGCGTTGATCCACAGTAAATAATTGTGGTGG
>JAYVKY010000073.1:0-7312 GCA_043767965.1 Pseudobdellovibrionaceae bacterium | reverse complement strand
TGCTGATGGCGAAACAATCACTGAAATACCAGTTCCCGCAGACATGGTTGCACAAGCCAAAGAATACCGCCAAATTTTAATTGGTAAATTGGCAGACGTTGATTCTGTCATCGAAGAAAAATTTTTAATGGAAGAAGAACCAACTGTTGAAGAAATGCGCGCAGCAATGCGTAAGGGCGTTATTGCTTTAAAATTAGTTCCTGTATTTTGCGGGTCTGCGTACAAAAATAAAAACGTTCAGCATTTATTAGATGCCGTAAACATGTTTTTACCAAACCCTACTGAAAAAACTGAAAACGCATTAGATCTGTCTAAGGGCGAAGAAAAATTTCCGTTAAAAACTGAAAACAACCTACCTCTTGTGATGCTTGCATTTAAATTACAAGAAACTCAATTTGGTCAATTAACGTACATGCGTATTTACCAAGGCACTGTTAAAAAGGGCGATTTTATTATCAACCAAACTACAAAAAAATCCCTTAAGGTTCCACGATTGGTTCGTATGCACTCAGCAAAAATGGAAGATATCGAAGTTTCCTATGCCGGCGATATCGTTGCCGTGTTCGGTGTGGATTGTGCCTCGGGCGATACTTTTTGTGATGATAAAATTGAAGCCTCTATGCAATCTATGCATATCGCAGATTCTGTGATCAGTCTTGCGATTGCTCCGAAATCAAAAGAGGGTTCAAACAATTTTACAAAAGCTTTACAAAAATTCAGAAAAGAAGACCCTACATTTCGCGTTCATCGTGATGATGAATCCAATGAAACAATTATTTCTGGAATGGGCGAATTGCATTTGGAAATTTACGTTGAACGTATGAAACGTGAATTTGCCTGTGAAGTCGTCGTCGGTCAGCCTCAGGTTGCCTACCGTGAAACCATCATGCAATCAGCTGATTATGATTACACACATAAAAAACAAACAGGTGGTTCGGGTCAATTCGCAAAAATTTCTGGAAGCATTCATCAGTTACCTCCGCAAGAAGATGGTAAAACATTTTTATTTGCGAACAAAGTTGTTGGTGGTCGCATCCCTAAAGAATTTATTCCAGCTGTCGAAGAAGGTTTTGCTGAACAATGTGTCAAGGGACCATTGATTGGTTTCCCAATTGTTGGTGTCGAAGTTCACTTATCTGACGGCTCATACCATGACGTCGATTCATCGTACATGGCGTTTAAAATCGCCGCAATGGCAGCCATGCGTGAAGTTTACCAAAAAGCAAAACCAACAGTTCTAGAGCCGATCATGAAGCTTGAGACAACTGTTCCTGAAGAATATCAAGGTTCAGCTTCCGGCCAAATCAATCAACGCCGTGGTGTGATCACTGGAACGACTTCAATCGAAGGTAATGCAACGATTGAGGCTGAAGTCCCATTAACAGAGATGTTTGGTTATTCAACGGATCTGCGTTCTGCGACTAAAGGTAAAGGCGAATTCTCAATGGAATTTTTAAAATACCAACAGGCTCCGCGCAACATTCAAGAAGAGCTTGCAAAGAAATACGCAGCCAAAAGATTAGCTGAACAGAAATAGGTTTTAGGATTATTTTTAGTTCAAAACTAAAAAAGGCTACGAGCAAACTCGTAGCCTTTTTTTATTTTTGCTTTTTATTGCTTTTAAAAATTACACCCACAAGCTGCGTTCAACCCGAGCTGACTGAGTCAAAATAACATTCACGAGCTGCTTATAAAAACCATACAAAGGATCAGATTTTTTTTCTGACAATAGAACTTCACATGCTAAATAAATCACATGCAGGACCGGCATTGCGATCTGATCACGGAAGCGACTGAATTTATAATTTAACAAATCAAATTCAATCGACCAGTGTTTTAAAGCTAAATTTGCAGTATCAAATTCGCCACCGACGCTCATTGCTTGTTTTTTTGAAATTATTTTGTAAATGCGGGTGCAAACCAAATCGTAAATCGGTGATAGCACCCATTTATTATTATCTTTGTTTTTTAATAATGATAAATTTTTCCCGTGATTATCACAATTACCAACGGCGATATTAAAAATATACCACTTCAGAATTGTTTCTAAATCTACGATTGGAAGCTCGCTTGAGTCTGCCAACAGATCAAAGCATTGCTTGAACGTAGGGCCACCCTCTTCTTGGTATTTATTTTTGTATGAAATGCCCAAGGCTTGGCAAAAATCTTCCTGATGCAACCTTTGAATTTTATGTTTAAATATGGATCGATCATAACGTTCAATAAGTAAAAATGCGTTTCGATTTATTTTTAAAATTTCTGAAGGCATAACTTTAAAATCACAAAATTCAGCAAGGTCTGTGACAAATTTTTCATTTTCTGTGATATTTTTATAATCACGACTGGGCATTTTTAAAATATGTGTTGAAGGCATGCCGTTGAGTGGAATTTCAAAATCATGTTTATTTTTAATTAATGTTATTTTATCTTGAGCTCCAGCAAGGCTTAATCTTATTTGTTCATCTGATAGTCCTAATTGAATAATCGGTTGCACTTTGAAATTTTTTTCTATTTCAACTAGTGTTATTTTTTTATTATGTATTTTTTTATTATGTTTTTCTGACCTGATCGACAAAGCTCCTGCACACTCTGATCCAACTTGTGCCAGCAACTGAAAATCATTGCCTTCACTGATTCTGAATTTTGCCGCTAGTATTTTTCGGATCTGACCCTCAGGTAATAAATTTGAAAAATACGTCTCAGCAGCGTCTACAAAAGTAAATCTTTCAAGTGGCAATTGCTTCGACAAAGCAAAGGCATTTTCATTTTCAAGCCAACTCGCAGAATAATCAAAATTAATCCTGTTATCAGAATCAAGACTGATATGGCCCACAAAAAATTCTGAGAAATACACAGTCAATTTTTTCATCTATTTATCTGACTCAAAAATTAAATGCAAACCAAGCCTTTGCAGGACTCTTAAAGTTAAAGCTAAATCATAGCGCTCTTTTTTAGATGATTCTAATTCAGAAACAAACCTGCGGCCAACTCCGCAAATATCTGCCAATTCAGATTGGTTCATCTTTTTTTCTTTACGAGCTGCTTTAATTTTTTTTGATATTTCTTTAATTGTAACCATATTTAGATATATTACCGATCGGGATCAAATATGTCAAACTGCATGTATTGCTACCGACCGGGATCAATGTGATTAATTCTAAAATCTTGAACCCGACTAGGATCATACTGAAAATTTTGCATTTTCCAGAATCGAAGCCAAAGTTCCATAAACAGAGATGTTTGGTTATTCAACGGATCTGCGCTCTGCAACCGAAAGTAAAGGCGAATTCTCAAGCGAATTTTTAAAATACCAACAGGCTTCGCGCAACGTTCAAGATCGATTGTTTAATTTAATGTGCCTATATTACTTTGCTTTACAAAAACTGCCCTCATTGGCAACAAAACCGTCCTGCAATGCAAGCCCAACTGTTTTTCCATTTCCATCGAATATTCGAATCATTATTCTTGGATATGCGATTTGGTAGCCATGACTGGGACTCTGCCACGCAATATAAGCGATGCCATTTTCAAAATATCTGACTTCATTCACATCATAATCATTTTCGCCACTGGTTATGCGCATCATGTCTAAACTTTCAGAAATTGGACGCGGGCCGTAGTTTTTGTACGACAGATAACACTCTGCTGAGCTCTTTAAATATTTTCCTTTTTGAACGCGCAAACTTTTTTTTGCAGCATCACGGTATGCAAATTTTTCTTAATCCATCTGCCATTGCACAAACTTACAAAGCAATAACACATGCGAACAAACTTATATTTTTCATAATAACTCCTTATTTTTTAATCGTCTCTAAAGCTCTTGATAGATCACGATCACAGTTTTTGGATACCATTCCAAAGTTTGCGGAATTCATTTCCCTTGATTCATACAGAACAGTGATTCATGTAAATAGCACTGCAAAGCCAAAGGCCAGCTTTTCACCTGTTTTTTCGTATATCATTTTGACACAATTATATTTTTGAATTGAATTGAATTGAAAAATCAATGGCTTAGGTCATGTCGACAACTTAACTTACTGGCTGACAATTATGGACTGATCTATGCGATATGAAACCCGATATCTATATAAATTACGACTTGAACATTCGATTTATTAAAATTAAACTAGCTAACAGAGGTCATAATGCCAACGATCAGTATGTTTTATGGAATTAATGTTCAAATTTTTTTCAAAGACAATGATGGCCATTTTAAATCACATATTGATATCAGATACCAAGAAGAACTTCTTGCTGATTGGGATCTAGCAAGTAAGGGCGAACAACCGTTTAAAATCGAGCCCTTACGATGAATATACTTTTGGATGTTATCGAATTTAAAATTTTAAATGATTTTGAAATTCTTCTGAAATTCGAAAACAATGAAGTCAAAAAAATTTCGTTGCAGCATTTGCTGAATGAAAAACCATTTTCAGCACTACAAGATAAAAATATTTTTAATCTTGCTTATATAGAAAATGGAACAATCTGCTGGCCACAAGATATCGATATTGCGCCAGAGTATTTATACAACAATTCCTTCTCGACTGATTCTGAAATTTAGTTTCCGTTATTACTCGTTGCCCTCAGTGTAGTCGTCACATTTTGGAAGCGAAAAAGCTCCAATTTTTGCAAGCCCATAACCAAGATCGCCTTGCTTACCAGAAGAAACTTTAAACAGGTTCGCGGCGACTTTAGGACGTAAAATTAATGAATGTAATACGACAGTTGGCTTTTGATAAAAAATAGGCCCTGTATTTCTGATTTTAGTTATATAGGATACAACACAGTCACTTTGTTTAACCAGCTCTGCCGCTTGATTTGATGACAATTGATCCGTAATCTCAATACTTTTGGTAAATATTTGTAATGCACTTGATTGCAATGAGATAAATATGCCTGATATAAGTAAAATTTTTTTCATAATTTGGTTTTCCTCTTTGGTTTAAATTTAAAAAATTAGAACTCAATATACATCATCACTTTTTAATCAAAACTAATATCTGACCGGCAGTATAGTATTTGAGCGATTTAACAAATCTGCAATTTCAGTAGTCTGTGAACCCAATACATTAAAAAGAAATTCAGCGCTTGATGAGGTCTTTCGTAAAAAAGTAGTCAGCTGATCACGGCAAGCTTCTGCACTGCTAGAGTCGACTAAACTTTGGGTTAAAACCGCTTCTGACCGGTGTGAAATATAAACTTTTTTAGATGGCCAACTTTCAGGAATGAAAAATTGCTGATTAGTAGTGTCGAGCTGAAAGTAATTATTACTTGCGGATAGTCCCTGTGATTTGTAAAAATCAGAGTATTTTTTATTTAGCGTATTCAAAACTTCAACTTGAGCCGCTTTTGTTGTTAAATTTCCTGGAAGTAGTACTGATACATCACCAATTGATTGAGTTAAAATAGGGAATGTAAACTTTAATTTAACAATTGGCTCTATTGATGTTGAAGATCCGATATTTACAATGGTTATTTTTTTTCAAACCATGAATCCATTTTGTTAGAAAACTGCTGAATTGCAGATTGCGAAGGCGAATCCTCTGCAACAGCTTCAATATATGTTCCCCGCAGAGTAGACAGGTATTATAGTCCTAATCTCCGCAAAAAACCAGCGTAATCTCCGCGAACCTAAGGTCAAAGTCTTAAAACTGGTACCCCACCCCGAAACCAATTTTTTGCTCTTGGGTGCGAATGATGTCGGTGTTTTGAATTCGACTGTGATAAAAAAAGTCAGCTAGGATTTGGTTGGTGCCCCGTGGCCACATCGAAAATACTTTTATTTCATAACCCTGACCACCATCGACAGCATGGCTGCCCGCTTTTGATGTGCCATAATAATAAAATAGCGGCTCGATACCAATTTTTATTTTTTTTAATTCTGTCAATAATATCGAAAATCCCAAACCCGCAAACGGAATCATTGGTTTTTGAATTTCATAACCTGTAAGGCCGGCATTCGGAGAATAAAATAATTTATCCTGCTGACCAATAAGGCCCTTTATATACAAATTATCTAGCCACTGGTAACGACCAGTTACGTTCAAACCGATCGCCATCACCTGTGACCCATCAATCGGTATTTGATTTGTTTCTGTGCGCATTTGAATCGTTTCCAAATTCAATCCCACCGAAAAATCATAATCTTTTTTGATCCAATTATAATACTGAATTGAAAACATCATATTAGTTTCTGAAACCAATGTACCTTTGGTATTATTTGCCATTTGAAAGCCATCAATACGACTGTTTGAAAAATGAATTCCCAAATCGTATCTGTTCGCACGTGGCCATTTTGTAGGTTCTGTGGGTTCTTTTTTTGAATCGTTGATTTCATTTTTTTTATTAAAAGGTTTTTGATCTGGCCTAAGCGGATCAGCAAATGCTAAGTTCACAAAAAATAAACTGCTAAAAATAATTTGAAATAATTTAGTAATAAGCAAGCAGCGACCCATAGAAGTGTGGTTCAGCTTTTTGATTGAACTTATCTTTCGACGTCATATCGGTTACACCAACTTCAAATGTGCTGTTCTTAAGATCGTAGGCTAAAGAAATTTTTCCATCGAAATAGCTGTCATACAAATTAGTGCGTTGATTTGTATACCCCATTTTATATGAAAAATTTATGACTTTGTTGATTGGGATAGTATGTGCAAAAGAAATATATTCAGATGACGTATGGGTCGCTTCGAAATTGTCTTTTGTGGACAACCCCAGGTAAAACCGTTCTGAAAAATAATAATTAAGTCCTGCTTCGACACCATTTCGTTCGCCATTAGCATAAAATTGATCTTTATGAACAAACAAAGTAACGTCATGTTGTTCTGCAAATTTCATTTGAATTTCCATGACAAATTTCAGCCATAAATTTGAATCTGGTAAATTTAGATTTGCTCCCCACGCGCCCAGTTTAAATTGTGATCCAAAATTATATAAAAAACTTGAAATTAGACTGGGTTGGGTACCACTGTAACTTAGCCCTCGATAAGCAAAATGCGTTAAAATTTCTGATGACCCACTGATGCCATAATCAGGTGTACATTGTTTATTTCCGTAAATCGTTCCGTTTGAGGCCTCACGGCATTTCACGCGTGCAGTTTTATAATCTGTCTGTGCAAATGATATGGTTGAAAAAAATAAAACAATCACTATAAAAAAAGTCTGAACCCTATTCATACTCGATTACTTTATCAATGAAACCCGAACTAATGAACTGATCAAATTTTTGAAAAGACAATTTCAAAACGAAAGTCTAGGGCAAAACTCCGATTGGTGTCAGTGTATTTGTTGCCGTGCCCGTTCCGAAAAC
>JAYVKY010000072.1:0-5740 GCA_043767965.1 Pseudobdellovibrionaceae bacterium | reverse complement strand
GCCAGATTTTAATTTTTCAGATGTGGTCTTAGACACTCAAATTTTGGGACATACGTTTTCGTCGCCACATTTTATCAGCTCGATGACGGCCGGTCACGGCGACAGCCTTCAAATTAATTCAAAACTGGCGCTGGCCGCGGGCAAAAAAAATTGGTTAATGTGTGTGGGCTCGCAACGCCGCGAATTGGTCGATGCCCAGGCTAAAAAAGAATGGCAAAAAATTCGCAAGCAAAATTTAAAGACCCAATTCGTATCAAACATTGGTATCGAAGAAATAATTCAATATTCGGCAGATCAAATTTTAGATTTAGTCAAAAGTTTAAATTCATTGGGCTTGATTATTCATTTGAACCCGTTGCAAGAAATTTTTCAAAAATCTCAAGCGTCATTTTTGGGATCTGAAAAAGCACTAGAAAAAATAATTTCAAAAACACGCGTGCCAGTGATTATCAAAGAAGTGGGCTTCGGAATATCTGTACATTTAATGAAAAAATTATTTCAAATGGGCATAGATGTTGTTGATATTTCAGGGCGCGGCGGAAGTCATTGGGCTATGATCGAAGCCTTACGGCACACGAGCGATAATGTTCAAAATAAATCAATCGCAGCCTTTACGGATTGGGGAATGTCTGCTGTTGAATGTTTATTGGCCGCTCAAAAATTGGTTGATAAAAATAAAATCTGGGCCTCGGGTGGCGTGCGTTCGGGTGTCGATTCGGCGAAATGCCTAGCGCTGGGGGCGCGTGCAGTAGGGGTGGCGCAACCACTCATGAAGGCCGCTGTTGCTGGCCAGGCCAAACCGTCTGAAAAAAGCGAAAGCGTGTTACAAGTTATGGATCAATTTGATTTTGAATTAAAAACAGCTCTGTTTTGTACAGGCATGATAAACTGTGGGCAGATGGTTAAATCTGCGATAACACAAAAAAAGGTCTGGTATGAAGTACGCTGAATTATTTAAAGGCTTTTCAAAACTTAATCACAAAGAACGGCTTCGAGTCTTGAAATCAGCTGGCATTTTAGATGACACAGATGTTTCGTATCTTGAAAATGGTGGGTTAAAAAATTTAGATCTTGGTGAAAAGTTTATTGAAAATGTATTGGGTTATTTTCAAATACCTTTAGGTGTGGCTACAAATTTTTTAATTGATGGAAAAGAAGTTATTATCCCCATGGCGGTCGAAGAAACCTCGATCATTGCGGCGGCAAGTAAGACCGCAAAATGGGTGCGAGAGCACGGGCAGATTAAAACTGAAATTATTGGCACGGATATCATTGGCCAAATTCAATTTGCTAAAATAAAAAATATCGAAATTTTTGAAAAAAATATTTTGCAACAAAAAAATTATCTGATTGAATTGGCAAATACAGAGGTAGCCTTCAGTATGGTCGAACGCGGGGGCGGCGTGACTGACTTGCGTGTTCGTCACATTGATCGTGGTGATGGATATTTTATGGGTATCGTACATGTCTATATGAACTCGTGTGATGCCATGGGTGCTAATATTGTAAATCAGGTTTGCGAATTTTTAAAAGAACCACTTCAGCAATTTACAAACGAGACAGTGACGATGTGTATTCTGTCAAACCTTGTCGATTCAAAATTAACAAAAGCTATTGTCACATTAAATCAAATTGATCCTGCGTTGGCTTTAAAAATTGAAGAAGCTTCTAGGTTTGCAGAGCTTGACCCTTACCGAGCAGCGACAAACAATAAAGGTGTGCTGAACGGGATTGATCCAATTCTGGTTGCAACAGGCAACGATTGGCGTGCCGTCGAGGCCGGAATTCATGCTTATGCAGCCAAATCTGGTCAGTACAGTTCAATTACAAAATGGCGAGCAGATGGTTCAAAATTAACTGGTGAAATTATTGCGCCACTGATTGTGGGTACTGTGGGGGGGGTAACTGCACTGCACCCAACAGCGAAGTTAGCTTTAAAAATATTAGGTATTAAATCGGCTTCTGAATTATCAAAAGTTTGTGCCGCCGTGGGTTTAGTTCAAAATTTAGGTGCACTTCGCGCGCTGACAACAGTTGGTATTATTGAAGGGCATATGAAATTGCATATTAAAAATTTATCATTAGGTGCTGGCGCAACAGAGAAAGAAATGCCCTTTATTGTTAAAAAATTAGAAGAAGCTCTATCGCTTAGAAAAAGAATTTCTTTATCAAATGCAATCGAAGCCTTAACAGACTTTCGAAAAAAACAGAATCCTTAAGCCGTGCCAAATATTCCCGGAAAAACTTTTCTAGTCGGTGAATATGCAGTTCTTGTCGGGGGTGAAGCCTTAGGGCTTGCGACAAAGCCAACATTTTCTTTATCTCAAGAAAAAACAAATTACCACGTGAATAGTGCCGTTGGATTATTTTCTAAAAAAAATAATCTTGAATTCAATCAAATGATTATTAACCCTTACAAAGTGGGTGGCTTTGGTCAATCAACTGCAGAATTTATTTTTGCATGGTTGAAAAAAAATATATTCATAAATTCTGTCAAAGAAATTTTTAATGATTATTTAAATTTATATAATTCAATAGAATTAAAAAAAATAAAACCCAGTGGCGCAGATTTAATCATTCAATTACTCGGGCATGTTACTTATTTTGCAAATCCTGTTGAAAATTCAAAGCCAACGCTTTGGCCATTTCAAGAGCTTTCATTTTTTATAATTTCAACAGGCCTTAAAATTCAGACACACAAACATCTTGAAAATTTAAATCGTGACTGCTTGGAGGATTTGCCAAAGTTATCAGCCAAGGTGATTCAATCGTACTTTAAAAAAGATCAGGATGAATTTTTAACTCATTTAAAAATTTGGGTACAAGAGCTGCAAAAGCTTTCGTTGATTCATTCTGATATTTTGGATTTAAAAAATAATCTAGAAAAAAATGAAAATATTAGTTTAGTCAAGCCATGTGGAGCACTGGGTGCCGACGTTTGCATTGTCTTTTTTTTAAAAGATAAGAAAGCAGATGTTTTGTCAGACCTTCTGCTGAAAAATATTCAGATTCAATCGGATGAAACTGGGTTCAGTGAAGGTGTTATTCAAACAAATGATCAGACTGATCAGACGAAGGATTTACGATGAGTTGGACAGAAACCTCGGCCCCTTCAAATATCGCACTGATTAAATACATGGGAAAAACGGATTCAAGCAGTAATCGTCCAACGAATGCCTCAATATCATGGACACTTGAAAACTTAAGAACATTTGTGCGTATCCAAAAAAAATCAAGTGCAAACAGTCAGTTACAAAACGATCAATGGTCTGCCTATCTGAGGCCAGATCTGCGTCCTATTGAGCTATCAGAAACAGGAAAATCAAAATTTATAAACTTCTTCGAATTTTTAAAAAAAGAATTTAGGCTTGATGGTTTTTATATCATTGAATCAGCCAATAATTTCCCTTCAGATTGCGGACTGGCCAGTTCAGCCAGCAGTTTTTCTGCACTGACAAAATGTGCGCACGATCTATATTTGGCAGCATCCCTTGGGAAAGCCAGGCCGTACACCGCCAAAGAGCTTTCAAAGTTATCACAAAAGGGTTCTGGTTCATCATGTCGTTCTTTTTTTTCACCCTGGGCATTATGGCATGATAGTGGCGCCGAAGACATCATTTTACCGATTAAAAATTTACTTCACATGGTTATTATGTGCGATGAATCTGTTAAATCAGTTTCTTCTAGCGAGGCACACAAATTGGTATTAACTTCGGAACATTTCAAAGGCAGACCAGAACGCGCCACAGATCGGTTGCAGCATTTAATCAGTGCCGTGCGGGATAACAATTGGAAAAAAACATATCATATTTGCTGGAATGAATTTTGGGATATGCATAATTTATTTCACACTGCTAATCCGCCATTTATGTATATGAGTGGGTCTACGATGAGCATTTTAAACGAGCTCAATAACTATTGGTCTCAAAAAAATGATGGGCCACTGATCACCATGGATGCCGGCAGCAATATTCATTTGTTATTTCGTAATGACCAAGCAGAAATGTATTCACAGTTTCAAAATAAATTCATTTTGAGACATAATATTTGGACGGACGCAGGAATGGTTCAAAAACATGAATAGTTTTAGTTATAATATACCAGGCAAATGGATTTTAGCTGGTGAGCACGCTGTGCTACGTGGATGCGAAGCTTTGGTTTTTCCGCTCGGTTCAAAATATTTAAACTTTTTATATATAAAATCAAATGCCGATTTTACCTTGAAATTAATTGGTGAAAACACGAGTGATCTTGAAATGATTATTTGGTCGGTCTTTGAGAAATCATTGAATGAAGTTCACATTAAAAGATCTGATCTTAAGGGCGAATTAACGATCACCTCACACATAGCATTTGGTGCCGGCATGGGGGCCTCGGCAACTTTGGCGGTTGGCATTGCAGAGTTTTTTAAAAGAATAAATATTTTACAGACTGATCTGTTTCAGTTCGCAAAAAAAATTGAAGATCTATTCCACGGTGAAAGCAGCGGCGTTGATATCGCGGTTGCGCTTTATCAAAAACCTTTATTATATCAGCGTGGTGAAATGATTGTACCTTTAGAAAATATAATACTGCCAAATCTATATTTATCGCATTGTAGTGTTCGCGGAGTGACAAAAGATTGCGTGACAAAAGTAAAAAACCTTTTCGAAACAAATCCGCTATTTGCAAAAGAGATTGATTTAAAAATGTCTGAATCCGTGGGAATGTTTAAAAATATTTTAAAATCAAAAGATTTACCGACTTGGGTCAAAGCAATGAATTTGTCACAAAGTTGTTTTGAATCTTGGGGACTTGTGCCAGTTGAAGCACAAGATCATATTGATTCATTGAAACGAAGTGGTGCTTTAGCTTGTAAAATGACAGGATCTGGTGGCGGAGGTTATGTCTTAAGTCTTTGGCAAAATCATCCGCCTGCGGAATTAGAAAATATATTAATAAAGGTATAAAAGGTATCTAACAAATGAAAAAACTTGTCATTATTCCAACTTATAACGAATTAGAAAATCTAAAAAATTTATTTCCAGCATTGATAGTTTTGTCAGAAAAATTTGATATACTTGTTGTTGATGATTCGTCACCAGATGGTTCCGGTAATTTTGTCATTGAAAATTCAAAAATAAATTCACGAATTCATCTGTTGTCACGCCCACAAAAACAAGGTCTGGGTAAGGCCTATATTGCGGGTTTTAAATGGGGCCTTGAACATGGGTATGATGTCTTAACTGAAATGGACGCCGATTTCTCACATCGCCCAGAAGATTTAAATCATATACTTAAAAAAATTGAAACAACAGACGTCGTGATTGGCTCGCGGTACGTGGCAGGTGGTGCTACAGTGAACTGGGGTTTTCTTCGAAAATTAATTTCACGTGGTGGTGGTATTTATTCAAGATTGATTTTGGGGTACCCAATTCAAGATTGGACGGGTGGTTTTAATTCATGGAAAAAAGACGTTCTTGAGAAAATAAATCTAGATACAATTCAATCGAATGGTTACAGTTTTCAGATCGAATTAAAATATAAGGCATTAAAGCACGGCTTTCGAGTTAATGAGCATCCTATTGTATTCGAAGATCGGCGCGTGGGGCAAAGCAAGATGTCATTAAAGATTGTGCTTGAAGCATTCTATAAAGTCTGGTTGATTCGCAGCTAAAGGGATAAATATGAAAAAAATAAATCTAAAAAATATGATGTTCGTGGCGATTTTTCTAACAGCGGTTCAAAATTTTGCAACCAG
>JAYVKY010000071.1:0-2391 GCA_043767965.1 Pseudobdellovibrionaceae bacterium | reverse complement strand
TAAGGGTTCCCCTAGAGATCAATCTCAAGCTATGAGCCTCCAAACCTGAATTTAGGTTAATTAGCCAGAATTCTTCGCATAATTCATTAAAATGAGTTCTGAGCAGATTAAATGCCAGTTGGCTGTTGTGAATTTGCGACATATATTTGTTTGTTGCAATGCAGATGTACGTGCCTATTGGTATAGATTTATATTGCACTTCATTAATCGGATCAAAGGTTGCTTTTCGTTTGCTGATAAATCGAATAAAGTAATAACCAGGTTTTTCAAAGGAGTTTTTATGATTTCTAATGTTTTAAAATTGTCTGTAAGTCTTGTGTTCGGGTTTGCTTTGGCCTCATGTGGTCCTAAAGCTTTTGTTAAAGGTCAGTATGACGATCCAGAGCGTGAAAATCTGATGAATGATCAGTGGTCAGAAACCGATATGCAGGCCGCAGTCAAAATGATGGTTGATTCCATGGTAAGCCACACATCAATTGCAAATGCTAAAAAAATGCCGATCGTCATCGTTACAAATCTCCAAAATAAGACAAGCGAACATATAGACACACAGAATATCATGGATATGGTTCGTGTTGATCTGACGAATTCCGGAAAAGTTCAGTTCGTAGATAAAGAGGCCCGCGAAGATATTTCGAACGAATATAGCTACCAGAATTCGGGTATTGTTTCGGAAGAAACAAAAAAAGCCCCGGGTGGCCAGATTGGTGCAGATTTTATTATAAACGGACGATTAGATTCAATAGTTCAGGAAGTCGGTAAAGATAAATCGGTGTACTATAAACTGACCTTGAATCTGACAAATCTTAAAACCGGGGTTATTACTTGGACTAACTACAAACAAATCAGAAAAACATTTAAGAAAAAAAGTGTGGGTCTTTAACTGATACTGTTCGGCCTAGATGTCGAAACTAATAGCTCTTTTTTGTTGCCTGCTTTATTTAAACGCCTGCGCGACTCATCAGAGTCGCTTATCTCCCGCACAGAAGGACTTGCTCAGCGGAAACTGTGACAATGCAACCAAGACCTTGGGTGAATTAAGTTCGAAAGACGGCGATGATCGCCTTCTTTATTTAATGGAATATGGATCTGCATTACAGATCTGTAAAGATTATAAAAAAAGTAACCAGATTTTTATCGAGGCCGATAAATTAAGTGAACAGATAGATTATATTTCAGCCTCACGTGTTTTAGGGGCAACTTTGCTGAACGAGGAAATGATTCAGTATAAAGGGGATGTGTTCGAAAAACTGTTCATCAATATTTCTTCGGCCCTTAATTTTATTGAATTAGAGCAACTTGACGAAGCGATGGTCGAAGTAAGAAGAATCAATGAGAAATACAATAAATTTTCGGCAGAAGAAAAAAACAGTTATGAACTGAATTCATTTGCGCAGTATTTATCAGGTCTAATCTGGGAAATCCAGAGCAACTATGATGATGCGTGTATATCGTATAAGGCCGCTTATAAACTTGATTCATCATATCCCGATGTAGGCTTAGATATGTTAACAGCCTGCTGGCGCGCTAAAAGACACCAGGAATTCAAACAATTGGTTTCGGAATTCAAACCGACTGCTGAAGAAATGAATTTTATAAAAAGAAAAAATCAGAACGAGAAAATTATTATCTACTTACAGGGGTTGGGCCCTAAAAAAATGCCCAGACCGGATAATCATTTATACCCTTATCTTGTGCCGAGCAATAATCTCACGAAAAAATTAATGGTCTCCTTTCAAAATGAAAACGAAGAGTCGATGGCTGTGGCGAGCCACCAGGTTTATAGTGTTGAAAAAGCGGCAATTGCAACTCAAGAGGCCGACTACAAATCATTATCAGCGCGACGTTTTGGTGCAAGAATTGCGAAAGAGGTCGTTGCAGACCAAATACGCCAGAAAGATAAAACACTCGGAAATATCGCATGGCTGGTGATGGTGGCATCCGAAAGAGCCGATCTACGAAATTGGTCATTGTTGCCGGAGTCTATTCAGATATTAAGGTTCAGGCCATTAAAAAAATCAAAAATTAAAATTGTGGGTATAAATAAGTTTGATGCAGAATCAGAAAGTTTCCCCGAAATTGATTTGTCATTTAATGAAAATAAAAAAATCTTTTTTATCAGAAGTATTAAGTAAGAAAAGCTAAAAAAAAGCCCACGTTTAGCGTGGGCTTTTGAAATACTAAAACGAAGTTGCTTTAAAGTTATTTTACGGATTGAAACCTTGATTGCTGCTAGGTAGCGGCAAATTCGGAGTTTCTTCTTCCTGATTAGAACTTGGCAAAACAGTCGCCTTTTCAGCTACAACTTTAGAAGTTGAATCTGAACTCAATCGGGCAGCAGAAGCAACGCGATTTTCAAGGTTTTGTTTAAGGTCATCAGTTGAAACTCTG
>JAYVKY010000070.1:0-6895 GCA_043767965.1 Pseudobdellovibrionaceae bacterium | reverse complement strand
GCATTTAAATTTAATGCGTAATTTTTTTCAGCCATTCGTTTTAAATGATCACTGAAGCTTTGATTGAAAATAAATTTTTTAACCTCAGCCCACGCCAGTCCTTCAATGACCACGGCGGGAATCCGTCTGGGTTTATGATCAATCAATTTGTGATTCAGACTGGCTTCAATTTTTCGGGTGGCCACATGTTCGTAATAACCAACACGTTTCCCTGTGCCGCCCGTAGCGCTTGCGCCAGACATATTTTCACCACAATGCGCACATTTAATAATTCCTGACAAAGTAAACGGGTATTTATTTGGATGCGTTTTTCTTTTAAAACAATTGGCAGTTAAAATTTCTTGAACCCGCAAAAACACATCGCTTTCAATAATCGCAGGCCATGCGGCCGGGGCTTCTGACATTCCAGCCTTGGTCGAATACACTTTGATTCCAATGTAGGCTTTGTTTTTTAAAATTCTGTAAACCGTATCAAACCGAATGCTTTTATTTCTGATGGCCCCACCGTGACGCATTTTTTGTGGCAAACGGATTTCTTCTTGATTTAAATATTTTGCAGCGGCAGCCAGTGTTTTTTCTTTTAAAAACGCATTAAAAATCAGTCTGACAAGTTCTGCTTCGGATTCGACAATTTTTAAATGTCCTGATTTTTCTGGATCAGATTCATAACCCAACGCAATGCTACCGCCGTTATGCAGACCACGTTTTGCACGAGCTAAAAATGAATGTGCAATTCGTTCGCCTGTTTGACGACGTTCAAATTCTGCGATCGAGGCCATTAAATTTAAAACCATAGATCCTGCGGCACCTGAAGTATCAAAATTTTCACGAAGCGACATGAATTTACAATTATTATCTTCTAAAAATTCTTGCAGCATCGCAAAGTCTTTGGTGCTGCGTGAAAATCTGGATAATTCAGTGACCAGAACTAACGAAATTTGTTTGTTCTGAATGGCTGAAAGCATTTTTTGAAAACTGGGGCGTTTCATGTCTTTGGCAGAAATTCCGGGGTCTGAATACACATCAACCACATCACCAAAAGGCTCGATTTGGTTTTTCAGTTGAATGTATTCACGCAGGCGCAGTTCTTGATTTTTAATCGAGCCTTCGGGGTTTTCGGCCTGTTCTTCGGTTGATACCCTGACGTACAATGCGATTTTAAAAAGCCCTGATACGTTTTTCTGTGATGAATATTTTTTATTTTTCATGTGTAATCGCCTTTTTTGTTTGGGCGACTCGGTTTTGAAATTGGAATTTCAAAAGATTTCACAGAAAATAGTTCAGTCTTGGGAAGACCTATTTTATTTAACAAAGTATCCCACAGTTCGCAAAGCTTTTGTTCAAAATGTTTTGTGGTGATGACGGTTTTATTGATAGAAATTGTTTCAATGATCCATCGTTTGGTTTTCATAGTCTCCTTGTTGTGTAGAATAATTGGCATACAAGGGTACTCAATCAGAGGTTGGTGCCCGAATTAAAAACTGATTAAGTCTGTGTATTGATTGTGATTTTTTATTTTTCGTTTTGGTCAGTAACCATGCGCGTGTCCCGTGAATGGCCTGGGAATTACCTGTAAAATTACCCGCGAATTACCTGCGTATTTTTGATTATCGAATGGACCTTTCTGACCATCGTTGTAAATTTAGGTATGAAATAAATTTTTGTGAATTTTTGATTTGAACAAAAATTTTAAAAAATAAATAATTTTGTGCGGTCTTTGGTTTGGTGGCTTACGTGCAAACAAAAATTAGGCACGGACATATTTTAAATGCGCGCAGGTTACGCCAGAATCAGGCCGTGGTTCGATTTTACCGGGCTGTGCTGACAAGTTACTTGGTTCAGATTAATTTTTTATTTTCAGAAATAAAAAACATCTGGACCCCTCATATATTGGCGGGCTACCAATCGTTTCCCGTTTAAGGCTCGTAGTGGCGTTATTTTTGTTATAACGGTTTTTCGTTGCTGATTGATGAAGTTCAAAATTAATCAAAAAATATAATATTTTGGACTTATCGGTTTTTCATTTTTTCAGAAATAAAAACTTCACCCCCTCATAATAGGGCGGGCGCTTAGCAAGTTCCCGTTTAAGCGTTGTAGTGGCATTATATTTGTTGTGACGAATATTTTTATTAAATGCTGAAATTTTGAAAATAATTTTTTTGGATACAAATTTTTTTGAAAAACCAGATTACGTTTTATATTTTTTCATATGATTGATTTTGTTTTTAAGAAATAAAAACATCTGTGCCCCTCATAATACGGCGGGCGGACCACATTTTCCCGTCGCTTTCCCGTTTAAGGGCTGTAGTGGCTGTATTTTTGTTATAACGGATTATTTTTATCGGACGTTAATTATTGGAATATTTTTAAAAATTCGAAAATAAATTTTTTTGCTGATGAGCTTTTGATTAGTCAGTAAAGCTGACCTTGATTTACATATAAAAAAAGCCTGCGGTTTTAAGGCAAGCTTTGGTGTTGGTGATTTGAACTTTAAGAAGTGATTTAGTTCACAAACTGCATTCCAAGTTTTGCTGCCACAGCTGGTGTAAAAGGGAGCTTCGTTTTATCATTGTACTTGGCGCCCTTTAAGACAGCACCTTTATAAGTAACTCCCCTAAACTTAAAGGGTAGCAGCACTGCATGCTCTAAATCTGCTCCTCGCAGATCGGCACTGCTGAGATTTGAGCCCGTAAAACTGAGAGGATTGCCACCAGAATTACGTAAATCGGCACCTTGAAGATCACAATTAGTAAATCCAGTGGAGTAAAATCCAGCGCCATTTAAGTTTGCTCCCCGCAGATCCACATCATCAAAAAAAGTATACGCAGCCTTAATGTCCAAGGTGCCATCTGTTATAGTCATAAAATCCACGCATTGAAGATTTTTAAGTGGAGCTAAAAAATCACGAATATCAGAACCGTCATGAGGCACATTCAAATGATTCAAGCCGATGACTCCGCTGGCATCTACGCAACGACCTGTGCTTGCTTGAAATACAAAAGCTGTTGTTTGTGCGAAGAGAACACTAGGGATTGATAAAAACGCAGCAACAATAAAATTAAATAATATTTTCATTTTTTCTCCTTTGGATTTATGAGTTTAATTTCTCTGACAATAGATGAATAAGAAAAATTCTTCGCCTGTTATGAATTGTACAGTATTTTTTACACTTAAAACTTCTGAACAAAACCCAATCTTTTTAAAATTAATCAGATCGTTTTAAATTGAACCTTGTGCTCAAAACTATTGAGGCGGTCATAAATTGCTAGCCTTTTAATATTTTCTTAACAGTGAATTGTCGCAGTCCTCAGATCGAATATATAGGCAATCCAAAAGGCTCTGTGATTTTAGGGCGATTGGGCGCCCAGAGACATTTCCCAAATGGTCACTTTGATTGAATAAGTTTGACAGCTATGCCTAAGTGTTTGATTTTTCAATTCAATTCAATTCAATTCAATTCAATTCAATTCAATTCAAAACTGTAAACGAAGTTTACAAAAAAGACTTCAAAAGTTGGCATTTTACCTTGCAATAATATCTGTAAATATAACTATTCTGTTTGAATAAATGGAAATTAATCCGACAAACTTTGGAACAGTTTAAAACACAGGAGTTTTTATGAAAAAAATTATGATGTCATGTCTAATGTTAATTATCGCAAACACAGCTTTTGCGACCAAAGTAGGAGAGGTTGGGTCTTTTGAAAATGGCTCTACATTGGCTTGCAAGGCTGATATGGATGTACTTGTTAACGGCCAGATCGAATACAAACTTGTAAACTTTGATGTTGTATACTTATCTGGGCGACCTGGTGGAGTTCATGCGATGATTTTAGGTAAAGATATAAAAGATACAAATGGCTATAAGTTCAGTGGTTCATGCAGTTTAAAACACTGTGCACTAACTTTAGACCTTTCGGGTGGCGTAATCTCGAGTATAGCAAGTGGTAAGATTTCAAAAGAGAATGACGATCAATTTGTTTTGCAGGCAATGAATAATTCAAACAATGAATTCATTACATTTAGCTGTAAAAATATTCCCAAATAAAAATACAATGGCAAGTGGTGTATCCAAACCACTTCCTAAAATTCACCTCGACGATCAACAAGGTTCAGCCTAAAAAACTGAACCTTTATTTTTTCGGCCACTGGTCGATGTCAGTGCCCGATTATATTTTGAATACGATATGATGTCGTGCTGTGATTTTTGGGCGGTTTTGCTCATCATAATCAACGTCTAAAAAAAACCTAGTTGACAATATAACCAAATGGTTATATAATATTTTTGATAAAAATATCGTTTTTTGCGTCACTGTCGGGGCGCTGTTATGTTGAAGACTTTGTTGATGGGCTGACATCAAAAGATAAAGCCTACGTTTTGGCAGCGCTTAAAGAAATTGAACAAAATGGTTTAACTGCCGTGGGTTGTCAGTTTCGACAGATCGAAGGCAAACTTTGGGAAGTAAAAATAAAAGCACCTCAGGGCGGCTATCGCATTTTTTATGTTATGGTTTCAAGCCAAGAAATGATGTGTTTGCATGCTTATAAAAAACAAGGTCAAAAAGCACCACAAAAAGAATTAGATGTTGCTCGTAAACGAATGAAAGAGGTTCTGTCGTGAAAAAAAATATTTTATCAAAATCACTGAATCAGATTATCAAGAAATATGAAAAAAATGAAGAATTTCAAATTGCATTTGAAGAACGAAAATTTTATTTACAAATCGCCCGCTTGATTCGTGATTTGCGTGACCGATCTGGTTTTTCACAAGCTGAGCTTGCAAAAAAAGCAAAAGTGAGTCAGCCAATGATTGCCAGACTTGAAAGTGGTGATCATCGTCGGACGCCAACAATTGAAACAATTCATAAAATATTAAGTATTCTGGGTTATCAGCTTATCCTTGATGTAAAACCTCTTCTGGCAGCGTAATTTTTTTAAGTTCATTATATTCAAACAGTTGCTGTCTTCCCCAAGAATGGCTATGATTTTGTGAAACCGTGAGCCGCAGCAGTTCATGTAGATTGCCACAGCCTCCATCAATTTTGAAATAGAGTGAGCATCACCTTCTAAAAAAGTTTTTGCCGCCACCGATCTTAATATAAAGTCCTCCAAGAATTAAAATGCTTGAAACGACGAGCCTTAAACTTAACTTCTCATTCAAAAATAAAATCCCGCCAAATGCGGCTATGGCCGGAGCAGATAAAAGGGCAACTGCAGCAGTGCTTGTTGCGAGATCCTTTAAAACAATATACCAAAGCAAATAGCCAAGGGCAGATGTAAGTGCCCCAGATAAAAATGCCCAAACTATTCCCATCGGCGTTTGGTGAATGCCGTATATAAAAAATAAAACTAAAACAAGAGGGATTGTGAAAACAAAATTCATGGCCGTGGAAAATGATGGATTGGCAATATTCTTTCCAAGCAATGAGTAAACGCCCCAAGAAATTCCAGAAAAAAGCATCAGTATTGAAGCTTGAAGAGGTGGCACATCAAATCCGGGTAACACCAAGTAAACAAGACCGGCAAGTGCAACGACCACACCAAGCTTTTCAAAGTGCTGAAGCCTTGTTCCCGAATATACAGTATAGCCCAACATTGTAAATTGAGCCGCTGGAAATACAATCAAAGCACCGGTCGCAGCTGACATTTGCACATAGGACAGAGAAAAAAATAAGGCGTAAGAAAAAAGCATTAGTGCGGGCAGCACAGACAATAAATTAAAATGAATCTTGTTCTTCTTGCGAGTCTTTAAAACAAACGGAAATAAAATCACGGCTCCTGAAAAAAGTCTTAACAGAGTAAAAGAAAGCGGATCATTTGCGCCGTCTGTTAGCGCTAATCGGCAAAAGATAGAGTTGGCTGCAAAGGCTACCATGGTCAATGCAGTAAGAAGGAAAAGTTTTTGTTTCATCACGGTATTTTGATCTGAAATGCGCCCGCTTGGCATCAATTATTTTAATTTGAATGACCCATCTTTGACCCGCATGATTTTAGGTGTAATGATTTCGCTTAGTTACGAACGGTGGGGCCGCCTCCAGCATATCTTAAAAAATATAATGATTTAAATAACTTACAAAAGTAAGGAGTTGTTTTCGTCTTACGAAATCATTGAGGAATTTTGAACGCTAAAATAATAAATTGAGGCGGAAAACTTGAAGCTTCGGCTCAGTTTCGGCAACGTGTCCTTGTATGTCTTAAATATAAGACTTGCCAATATGTCTTAAATATGAGACATATAAAATGTGATCTCAATAATCAAGCAATGCGAAAAAGAACTAAAAGATTTTCCAGTGGCCGTAAAGGAAGACTTGGCCGACGCTTTAGCATTGCTTGATGAGGGCGTAAATTTATCGATGCCACTATCAAGACCAATGCCATCGATAGGTGGTGGTGTTCATGAATTACGACTTAAAGATCGATCAGGTGTTTACAGAGTTGTTTATTTTATTCGAAAGTATGCAGATATTTTGTTGATTCATGCTTTTCAAAAAAAATCACAGCAGACGCCTAAAGAAAATATAGAATTAGCAAAGCAAAGATTAAAAGGAGTTTTATGAAACAGTCAATTAAGGGTTTAGATCTCGCAAAGAAATTAGGAATTTCTCCACTCAGAGGAGTTGAGGCTGTCATTAAAGCTCAGCTGATCGCAGCCGTTATTAAAGAAGTTCAAAAACAAGATTTGACCCATGTTGAATTAGCTAAAAAGTCTAAGCTGCCAAGAAGCGCAGTGACTGGAATTTTATCTGGAAGTTTACAAAAAATTACTATTGATAGAATTCTTAAATTGGTTGAAGCGGTCGGTTTAATGCCTGAATTAAAACTTCATAAAAGAGCAGCGTAGTTGAACTTTTATTGGCCCAAGTAAAATGAAATTCAATAATTTCAAGTGGTTGCGG
>JAYVKY010000069.1:0-3881 GCA_043767965.1 Pseudobdellovibrionaceae bacterium | reverse complement strand
AAAAGTCACAGGGTTTGCCCGCCCTGGCAGAAAAAAACGCTCTTCACTGGACTCAATTTCATCGGCTCTGTAATCAGCCTCTGTTCTGGCCTTTGCTAGACCTACAACGGGGATGTGTTCTTTTTTAATTTCTTTCAATATTTTTATGGCTTGCGATAGCTGGCCCTTGCCACCATCAACAATAATCAGATCGGGCTCATCAAATTCCGCATGCCCAAACCTGCGTTGCAAAACTTCATACATGGATTTGAAATCATCAATGCCCGTAACCGTTTTAATAATATATCTACGGTAATGATCTTTACAGGGCCTTCCGTCCTCGAATACGACTTGGCTAGCGACAGTTTCTGAACCCTGAAAATGTGAAATATCAAAACATTCTATTCTGACTGGAATTTTAAATAAACCCAACTTAGATTTTATTTCTTCTAAACCCCGTTGTTTTTGCGCTTCTTTTGAAGCTAGCTTGTCGAAATGTGATTTGGCATTTATATTTGCCATTTCTAGCAAACTGGCATTTTTAGAGTCCGTCGGAAAGCGAACAATCACGTCACGCCCAGATCGTTCTTTTAAAACAGCTTGCATCAATTTATTTAGATCCATCCCCAAATCAATCACCGTAAGTACTTCGTCCGGAATAATATTATCTTCATAATATTGATTTAAAAATGAAACAAACCAGTCCCTGATATCACCCGTTTCATCATTTTCATCCAAAAATACGCGATCTAAACTGGACAGCATGTGCGATCTTGTGCCGATCACACGACCTGAACGAATGTGTAATGTTTCAATCAATGTGCCGCGCTCGTCACCAAAATATGAAATGACATCTTGGTCAATTTCGCTTGAATCATTCACAACCGCTTGTCGTTCTAAAATATTTTTAACTGCAAACATTGCGTCACGGGCACGGGCCGCTACTTCGAATTTCTCTTCAACGGCTGCTGATTTCATTTTTGATTCAATATCCTTTAACAATTTTCGGCTGCGACCCTTTAAAAAGTCTTTAGCGCCTTCAACATCCAAACGGTAATCTTCTTGACTGATATAGCCCACGCAGGGTGCCGTACAACGACCGATTTGATACGTCATACAGGGCCTCGTTCGTGCCTTGAATATATGATCTGTACAGTCTCTGATTTTAAAAACTCGATTTAAAAATCTGATCGTGCCAAAGACGGCACCACCAGATGTATAGGGTCCGTAATATTGACTGCCATCTTTGTGAACCTTACGCGCTAAATACAACCGCGGAAAATCATCAGCCCATGATAATTTTATATAGGGATAAGATTTGTCGTCTTTAAGCCGAATATTATATTTGGGTCTGTTTTTTTTAATGAGAGAGGCCTCTAGTAAAAATGCTTCGACCTCTGTTTTTGTTAAAATATATTCAATGATTTGAATATGATGAACCAAGGCTTTTGTCTTTGCCGAATGGTCTTTTGAATCTTGTAGATAACTTTTGACTCTTGATTTTAAATTTTTTGCTTTACCGATATAAATAATTTTATCGACCGAGTTTTTCATTAAATACACACCACTTTGGGTGGGGAAATCTTTAACTAATTCTTTAAGCTTTTCTATTTTTTCGTATAAATCAATGACGGCCATTTATTTTTCACCATCTTGAATAGATTTAGATTCGGCCGACGTGTCGCCGTCTCTGATTTGCAGTTCTAATATTTGTAAGCGTTTAACCTCGTCGCGGACTTTGGCAGCTTCTTCGAATTCAAGCTCAGCAGATAATTTTTTCATTTTGTCTTTGAGCTTGATAATTTCTTGTCCAATTTTATTTGGCCGATCAGAAAATTTTTGCAGTCGTTCTGAAATTTTATCCTTTTCACCCGCTATTTTGTAAGCCCCCACAGAGCCATCAAACATGTTACCCAGACCTTCGCGAATTTTCTTTTTAATGGTCGTGGGTGTTATGCCGTGTTCGGTATTATATGCAGACTGAATAGAGCGCCTGCGACTGGTTTCATCCATCGCTTTTTTCATCGAATCAGTAATTCGATCACCATATAAAATAACTTGGCCATTTGAATTTCTTGCAGCTCGACCTATGGTCTGAATCAATGATCTCTCTGAACGTAAAAATCCTTCTTTATCGGCATCAGTGATGCCAACTAAAGAAACTTCTGGAATATCAAGCCCTTCGCGCAATAAATTAATTCCCACCAGCACATCAAAAACACCCAGCCTGAGATCTCTGATAATTTCCATGCGCTGAATCGTTAAAATTTCACTGTGCAAATATTTTATTTTTACTCCAAGAGATTCATAATATTCGGTTAAATCTTCGGCCGATCTTTTGGTCAATGTGGTAATTAAAACACGTTCTGATTTCTTAACACGCTCACGGATTTCTTTTAATAAATCATCGATTTGATTTTTAACAGGACGCACCTCAATCTGCGGATCGATTAAACCTGTGGGTCTAATAATTTGTTCGATAATTAAACCTTCTGATTTTTCAAGTTCATAATTCGCAGGAGTTGCCGAGACATAGACGACTTTGTCCATTAACTTTTCGAACTCTTGAAAGTTTAAAGGCCGATTATCTAATGCCGAGGGCAACCTAAAACCAAAATTGACAAGTGTTGATTTTCGGGATCGATCCCCACGATACATGCCACCAATTTGTGGGATTGTAATGTGTGATTCATCAATGATTGTTATAAAATCTTTCGGAAAATATTCAATCAACGTCGGTGGCGGCTCGCCTGGGGCACGGCCCGTCATATGTCTTGAATAATTTTCGATACCTTGGCAGAAACCGATCTGCTCAATCATTTCGATATCATGATATGTTCTTTGCTCAAGTCGTTGGGCCTCTAGAAACTTAAGTTCGCTTTGAAGCTCACGCAATCTAACCTGCAATTCAGCTTGAATTGTTTTAATTGCAGCCTTTAAAGAATCTTCACCTGTCGTATAATGTGACCCCGGATAAATTCCGATTTGGTCTAGCTCTTCTAAAAGCTCGCTCGTCAAAGGATCAATCCAAGAAATTTTTTCGATAAAATCACCAAAAAATTCAATTCTGAGCGCGCGCACTTCTTCATATGGGGGGAAGACCTCAACAATATCACCGCGCACGCGAATATTACCCCTAGAAAAATCGACATTATTTCTTGAATACTGAATGCGAATCAATTCTTTTAAAAAATCATCACGATTTATTTTTTGTTCACACGAGATTTTAACCATCATGCCCTGATAAGCTTCCGGCGAACCCAGACCATAAATACAGGAAACACTTGAAACAATAATCACATCCCGTCGGTCAAACAACGATCTGGTTGCCGAATGGCGCATTCGATCAATTTGTTCATTAATCGCAGAATCCTTTTCAATAAAAGTATCTGAAGAGGGCAGATAGGCCTCGGGTTGATAATAATCGTAGTAGGATACAAAATATTCGACCGCGTTTTCGGGGAATAGTTCTTTAAGTTCAGCGTACAATTGTGCGGCTAAGGTTTTGTTTGGCGCTAGCACAAGTGCTGGTACATTTAACTGCGTAATTGCGTGCGCCATCGTAAATGTTTTACCACTGCCTGTAACACCCAACAATGTTTGGTGTTTAATCCCCTTGTTAAAATTGGAAACGATCGTTTCGATTGCTTTGGGTTGATCCCCCGCCGGTTCGAAAGTTGAAACCAATTTAAAATTTTTTTTATAGATTTTTTTTTCTGTTTTTTTAGCCATACTATAAATTATATATTTTCCATGAGATAAAGTTTGTGTTGTTAATATTATGTGCTAACTTATTTAACTACGCAATGTTTGAACAAAATCTGAAAAAATCATTTAATTTAACAAAATTTCGCACAGGTCAGCTGGAAATCATAACTGCCGTTTTAAATAAACAAGACGCC
>JAYVKY010000068.1:0-3363 GCA_043767965.1 Pseudobdellovibrionaceae bacterium | reverse complement strand
TGGGAGCCAAGGCATACTCTTCAAAAAACATGAATAGTTCGGCCACGCCCATTGCGTTATACTGATTAAAAGCAATTTTTAAATCTTGCGACATCGTCTGATAAACTGGCAAATGTGAAATTGAGATCAGCGCCTCAGGTGCCCAAAATTTTTTTTGGTCTGGAATAAGTTCCCAGTCGATATTATCTACAGAATAGGAGTTCTTATCGGACTGCATATTTAGCATTCGTAGACTTGAATTTATAAAATTTGGATTCAAATTATTTTCTTGATTCAATTTTAATTTCTCCTGTGGTGCCATTCATCGTAATTATATCACCCGATTTAAGAATGGATGTCACCTTTGGTACACCAATCACAATTGGCAAACCTACTTCTCTGGCAACAATAGCCGCATGTGACAAAATAGAGCCTTTCTCTACGATAATACCCTGAGCCAAATAAAATAGCGGAGTCCATCCAGGATCAGTACGTTCGGCCAATAAGATTTTACCACTAAGATCTTTGGCGTCAGAAATATTTTTAACATAACAAATTTCAGCTGTAATCGTTCCCGGATAACAACCAGTGCCTTTCAGTGAAACCAATTGATGATTATATATAATTTCAGATTTTTCAAATTTGTCTAATGTCGACAAAGGCATGGTCATCCGTATTTGATTATTGTACTTTAATAATTTTTCATAATTCGCATATTCTGATTTACGCAAATTAATAATTCCTTGAATATTATTTTGTACGCTTTGAAAGGTAATCACATCAGCGATCTCGTCAGCAGTTAAATAAAAAATATCTGCTATTTCTGATATAAGTTCATTCGCGATAAACTTTGTAGCTATTTGTATGTAAATATCACGAATCATGCCAAATGAACGTGTTCTGTGAAATCGCATCAATTCACGGTAACGAATGCCTGCTTGAAGTTTTTTTAGGTTCGACTTAAAAAATATTTTTGTCAGAAAATTAAAGTCCGAAATATCAATATCAGCAGTATTTTCGACATCCGACGTATGAGTTTGATTTTGGGAATTTAAAAATAACTTTAAGGTTTCAATTAAAGTTTCTGGATGCGTTCTGAATGTGTGCGTCTCTAATTTCAATTCCCCAAGCACTCGATCTCCGTATTGATCGATAAATTCAAACAACATTTTATACAGATTTGGATCATTAACTTTACAATATTCTAAAAAATTAAATTCAGACATCAATGCAGATATCAAATTTGTTTTATTCGATATTAACGAAACAATTTCATTCAATTTTAATACAGGTTTGAAGCTTTCAAGATTTTTGGTTTTCATCATGTGTGGATACAATTTTTCTTTACCAACTGATTTTAATGCCCGTCGAACTTTACCTGAATAGGTCATCACAAAAAAATCATTAATTAACGGCACCCCCCACATCGCAAACCCTTGATTCTGAATTTGATTTAAATAGGCCAAAAGTGCATTCATAGACTTTTTTTGCAACTGCGCTTCGCGATGAGTCTTTATAATTTTTTGAAATTGTTGGTCAAATTTTTCAACTTGTTGAGAAATAAAAATAAATTTATAGACCATTCGCCACATAAGCCTAACCATATGAGGAAAAGCGTTGAATTTCTGAATTAAAGTTAATGATTGTGATTCAATGAAATCAATCGATTTTTCAATCCCCATCATGGCTTCCATGTCGACCTTGTGTCGACCGAAATGTGGCAAAAACAATAGCCCTTCGTACCATGAATTAATATTATAATAAACTCTTCCATCAATCAAGCCAAGCATGTGCTGATGTCGCCAATCATTTTTTTCTATAACTTTTTCGCCAAAGCCCATCACACGCATCAGCGTATTATAGGAATGGCGGTAAGCATTTTTTGCGTACGAAAATGTCAATGGCAAAGTTAATCCAGTAAAGCTTTCTTGAATATTGGAATTATCAAAATAAATTGGATTTTCGTTATTAATTTGCACTGTGATATCGCGCGTTTGCAGAAAATAAATTTGATCGTTTTGGTCAATGGCCCATTCGATGTCTTGTGGTTTGTTTTTTTGTGTCTCAATTTTTAAAGCTAAAAAAAACAATTTTTTTTGCAGTATAGGATTTAAAATTTTACCTTTTGTAAAATCTGGTTGATTGATATTAATAGATATATCGTCGCTGTCGCCGATTCCAGATACCAGTTCTGCACCTAATCCATAGCCCGAAGAAATAATCAGATTATTTTTATTCATTGGATCTTTAGTGAAAATAACACCTGATATTTTTGACTGAATCATTTCTTGAATTACAATAGATCCCCACACTGGCGGTTGAACATTGTGGTGATGGCAGTACTCTACAACACGTGATGAATTTAACGAACACGATATATGATGAATTGCTTCGATCAATTCTTGATCTGTTTGAACATTTAAAACAGATTCAAATAAACCAGCAAATGAGTTGTCACAGCCATCTTCACCAGCAAACGAAGATCGTACAGCCATAGGAAAATTCATTTTATTTGTTTTTTGAAAAATAGTTGATTCGGATTGGCAATCATATTCAGACAAGGCTGTAAAAAATGGGACATTATATTTTTGATTTTTTAGCCAAATTAAATTTTTATATTTATTTCCCAAATTCATGTTTTATACCAAGTGATTATCAATAAATGAAGAACAGTTTAAAATTAGCTCATCAAGAAAATGAACATTTTTAAATTCTGCGATAACCAAATACAAACTGACTCTGCGCAATATGAAGTCGCAAAATGCTGGCAGCAATCCCATGTGCCAATCAGATTCAGGATAATTAATTTGGAATGAATAATTTTTCATGATCTCAGAAACATGAGCGACAGTGATTTCAGAATAATTAAAAATTAAAAATTCGATAAGATCACGTTGCGGCAAATTTGGCCCAGCAAATTCCCAATCAATGACGAAAATTTGTTGGCCCTTAAATAGCAAATTTCTGGGATTGTAATCAAGATGACAGAACCTTTTTTCAAGGCTTGTAAAGTGGCCAAACGCTTTATCATAGTTTTGAATACAAAAAGACAGTATTTTTTGCGTATGCGGATGGCTTTCTTTTTTACTCATTAATGATTTGGCTAGATTGATCCACAATGGTTTTGATTGAACATAATCCAATTGCAGTTGATTTGAAAAATCAATTGTTGTTGTATGAATCGTCTTTAAATTTGTAAGGGCAAGATCTATTTCAAGCGGCGACCAGGTCTTGAATTTTTTGATGGCTCCGATAATTTCTTCTTGTAATAAAAAACCGACTTCATTTTCAATTTTTGCTGCAAAAATTTTTGGTATAAACTGCCAATTCAAATTAGATATCTGCAAATTCATTTCGATTTCATTTTTTTGTGCATTTAAAAAT
>JAYVKY010000067.1:0-5882 GCA_043767965.1 Pseudobdellovibrionaceae bacterium | reverse complement strand
CGGTGCCCGGTGAAGAGAATAATAAAAGACCGTAGACGTGGGGCGGATAGCGGATTGTGTAGGAAATTTTTAAATAATTTAGTTTTTTTGATGTCTAAGAATGTCTAAGTTTGTAGGATATTTATGTGAAACCCACTTATTTTAGAAAGTTTGCAGGGGTTTGGGCGCCATTACAAAATATATCAAAGGGCAGAATTTTAGATTCCGCCGACATTTAACAGATAAGAGCTGCCCTGAAGTTTTGATTCCATGTCTGTTAATAGATCAAGCCATAAAACGTCGGCCGCCTCTGGTCGGATCAAATACCCTAAAAAGGTATGCATCGTGTATTTTGCGGTATTAAAATAACTTGAAAGGCCATTTGTTACGATATCAATTTTTGCCTTTGTTTTTTCAACTTTAAAATGTTCAAGGTAATAAGAATAGCTCGAACATGAATCAAAATAAAAAATTTGTTTTTTATTTTGATTGAATTCAAATTGACCCACTTTTTGCTCTAATGATGGCAAATCAAGGTTTCCGCCCAGACCAGAGTGACCGGCATAAATGATCACGTCAGCATTTTTCACAGAATCTTTAAAAAATTGTGCAAAAACTTTAGACTTAGATTCAATGGCAGTTTCAACCAGTAAATGTTGCACCTCTATTTGAATTTTTTTACCGTTAGTTAATACAATTTCTTTTTTAAACAAATAAAATGGATACCTGGATTTCATAAATGTCTTGTTTAGCGTAAACCCCTGTGACAATAAAAATTCATTTGTTTCATTAAAATTTTCTCGTCCTGAATCGCCTTTTGTACGAATATCATCAGAAAAACCTTGAACAAACGCAATCGAAAATACCCCTCCATTACCGTTATCACCGCGAATTTCAGGTAAATGCACTGTTTGATCCATTTTTTTATTTTTTGGTAAAGTCATTTGTATTTGAACATTTTTAGAAAACGGCAAGCCTGATAAATATTCACAACCTTTTTTATAAATATCATAAAAATACCAATAATCTACAAAGGTATCATAATGTGTATCTGTGCACTGCTTATCAAATATCAAATAAGGATTTGCTGGCAACTGAACAGTTAGAGTCCCATTTTGCAAAATAATTTCGGCCACATGCTTATGTAAAATCATTTGGCCTTTATTTTCGTATTCAATTTCTGTCAGTTGATCTGATATTTTTTGTGATGATATAATTTTGATTTTCATTTGCGAACGTGGGGCGCCGATGCCTTCAATCAGGTCGCTAGGTAATCCAAACTTTTTAATCATATAAGATGTTTGAAACAATCCAAATAAATGTGTTGCATGAAATTCTGACTTTTCGATATCAGTTTTATATTCAGAGTTCGTTGGAATTTGAAATTTTGCTGTATACTGATAATTGAGTTCGGTCACACTGGGGCCAATAATTTGTGAATATGAATAAATCGATTGGGCCATGAGTATTATAAATAGAGTTATTTTTTTCATAACGTAGTTTTACACCACATTTTAAAGAAAATAAATTGACCAAAGTTTTTACAGGAAAAATTTATAGACGAAATGTTCAGTTAAATTTATATAGATTTCTTATTTTGAAAAAAATCTATCAACGTAGGTATAAAAATAATCAATACACCAAGAACAATGGCCATATCAGCCACGTTGAAGACTCCGGTTCTAGAAAAGCTTGTCAGCTTAAGGTCAATAAACATAAAATCGACGACATGACCATTTTCACGTGTCAGACGATCAATAACATTTCCTATGCCGCCACCTAAAATAAATGAATAGGCGTAAACTTCAGTCGTAGAGATCCTATTTTTCAAGATCGACCATAGCATTGCACTTAAACCTAATACGACAACGATACCGAAGACAAAAAAACGTGTCCCACTTGACCACTGGCCACCCATCCCCAAAAAGGCACCCGTATTCTCTGCGTAAAGCAGTTGAAAATAACCATCTAAATACGACAAAACAGGCATTGATTTTAAATTATTGATGGCCCAAATTTTTGACCATTGATCTAAAGCTAGTGTTATGACTAAAATATCAAAGACAATGAAAAGTTTATTTTTAGGCAGCTTATTCATATTTTTATTCTGCGCAAACACAAGCCCTGCGGCAACTGAAATTTCACCTATTTTTGGTTTTGGCACAGATACGTTCTCTTTCAATATTGAAAGCCTTGGCCGTAAAATAACTTTCCAGCATCGGCGCGCGCAATTAATTTCACGTTCGGACTTAAGCGTGTTTTAGCATTTCTAGATAACGCGTACCCTGTTAATTTTTCAGAAATTATTTTGCACCCAAGACTGTCGGCATACTTTAATAAGCCCCCACGAAATGGTGGAAACCCCGTACCCATAATCATCGCCAGATCTACTTCGTGTGGCGTTTCAACGATTTTATCCTGATCCAGTGCTAAAGCACATTCATTGATCATTGCAAACACCCCGCGCTCTAAACATTCGCTGGCAGGGTATGGATTTGTAGGTTGATTCATTGCTAACTCTGAATAAATTGTGGAATCGACTTCGGTTTTACGTCCTTGGGAATCATATTTATAAAATCCCAGATTTGTTTTCTGACCCAATCGTAATTTATTTTCAGATAATTTTTGCATTAATGCCGGCACTTCAACGCGGTCTGGGTACGCTTTTTTAAAAATATTTAAAACTTTCACGCACACATCCAAGCCGACCGAATCCATCAATTCAAAAGGGCCCATCGGCATACCAAATTGTTTGACGAAGGCATCATCAACAATTTTGATGTCCATGCCTTCAGCCATAAAAAATGCAGCCTCGGCCATGTACGGAAGTAATAATCTATTCACTAAAAATCCTGGGCCGTCTTTAACAACGACGGGCATTTTACCCATTTTTTTTGATAATTCAAAAACGGTTGCGATTGTTTCATCAGATGTTTTATCACCTCGAATAACTTCAACTAGCGGCATTTTATGTACAGGGCTGAAAAAATGCATACCTGCAAAATACTCTGGGTGTGGGTGCCCTTTTGATATTTCTGTCACAGACAAGCTTGACGTATTAGTTACGATGATGGCATCACTTCGCATTTCGGCTGCAGTTTGAGCTATCACTTTTTGTTTGATTCCAATATCTTCAATGATCGCCTCCACTGTCAGATCAATATTTTTAAATCCCGAAAAATCAAGTGTCGATGAAACTAAGGCCAACTTTTGTGAGAACTGATAATTATCAATGACTCTTTTCTTGACCAATTTTTTCCATAGATCATAGGCATGCTTTAGTGCTTTTGCATTGGCCTCTGTCGAAATATCTTTCAAGCGAACCGAGATCCCTTTATCAGCTGCGACATAGGCAATACCACCACCCATGGTGCCAGCGCCCAGTACACCTATATTTCTAACGGGGCGTGCTTTAATGTTTTTATCTGTCACGCCGCTTGATTTCTTAACCATCTCGGTCAAATAGAAAACATGTATTAAATTTTTAGAAATATCGGTTGTAGCACATTTGATAAAATGTTCACATTCGATATCAAGTGCTTTTTGACGATCAGTCATGCCGTATGTTTTTCTAATGACTTCCAGAGCTTCTAATGGCGCGGGGTAATGACCTTTGGTGGCCTTCAGCGTTGCCGAACGTGCTTTTGAAAATACGATGCCCTTTGCAAAGCCTTCTAAAATTCCTGCGACAAAACCACGAGGTTTAAATTTTTTACGACGTTTAATAATTCCTGATTTTAAGATCTTATCAATTTCTTTATCTGAAAAACTTTCTAACAAATTGGGATGAACAACATAATCAACCAAACCAATTTTTTGCGCTTTTTTTGAATTTAAAAGCTTGCCCGCTAAAATAATATCAAGTGCCGCTTGAATGCCGACCATGCGTGGCAAACGCACGCATCCCCCAAAACCTGGTAAAATTCCCAACTGGGTTTCTGGCAACCCAATACGCGTCGAAGAATCTTCACTGGCAATTCGGTAATCACAAGCTAGAATCAGTTCGCATCCGCCACCTGCACAAGCTCCGTTAATTAAAGCCATCGTTGGCATCGGCAGATCTTCGATCATGTTAAAAATACTTTGACCTTGAGTCACAGCTTGACGAACTTGATCTGCGGTTTTTAATTCTTTGATTTCTTCGATATCTGCACCCGCAATAAAAATTTTAGGTTTTGCTGATTTAAATATAATAAACTTATAATTTGAAGATTTTATTTTTTCCAGATGCGACTTTAATTCAGTCATCACAGGTGTTGATAACTTATTTACTTTTTCGCCGGGCAAATCAAAAGTTAAAGTACAGATTCCATTTTTTTCTGAAAGTATTATCGCACTCATATTATCCTTCATTCTCGATAACCATTGCTCCACCTTGACCGCCGCCGATACAAAGTGTTGCCAGGCCAAATTGTGTATTTGATCTTTTCATCTCTTTCATCAAAGTTAAAACAAGTCTGCTGCCCGTAGCACCCACTGGATGACCTAAGGCAATGGCTCCGCCGTTGACATTCATAATTTCATCACGAACTTCACCGATTTTATTTGAAAGACCAAATTTCTCTTGCGCAAATTTGTCAGAATCAAAAGCACGCTGACAGGCCATCACTTGTGCCGCAAAGGCCTCGTTCAATTCAATACGGCCCATATCTTTCATCGTTAGGCCAGCACGTTTCAGCGCCACCGGCGTCGCATACACCGGGCCTAAACCCATGCGTTCAGGCTCGAGCCCGGCAAATCCATAACCACGAATTCTTGCTGTGGGTTTGTAACCAAGGCTGTCTGCTTTTTCGCGCGACATAAGCAACATCATGGCAGCGCCATCAGTTAACGGGCATGAATTTCCTGCTGTAATTGTTCCGGTCAATTTATCGACCAATGGTTTTAATTTTGCTAAAGCTTCCATCGTTTGTTCGCCACGCGGACCGATATCTTCAGAAATTACTTCTTTGAAATCAGGCTCTAAATAAACTGGAACAATTTCTTCGGCTAATTTTAATTTTGCAGCAAAAGCTTTTAAATGTGAATTCAAAGCAAAACGATCTTGAGCCTCTCGAGTTAAGCCCCATTCTTTTGCTAGAATTTCGGCCGTGCCCATCATGTTAATCCCCACAAAAGGATCTGTCAGGCCTTCAACAATTGAAATAATTGGTTTATATTTTGTTCTGACCATCGGAGAGGTTGTGATCATTTCTTTGATCTGCGAAAGGTCTGCCTTGAACCAACTCCATAATGCAGATATTTTTTGAGCTGGTGTTTTTGCAGTGGCCAACTTTTCAAGAATACTTGTTATTGATACAGGCATAATCAATGGCATTTGCGACATATTTTCGGTACCACCTGCAATAACAATTTCCATCGTACCTGATTTGATTTTCTCGAAACCATTCGAAATACTTTCTAAGGCAGAGGCACAATTTCTGTGAACAGTGTAGGCAGAAGTTTTTTGAGGGATTCCAGAATTGAGTGCGACGACTCTTGAAATATTCACGGCATCCGAAGGCGAACCTGTGTTTCCGATAATGACTTCATCAATAAGTTCTGTATTTAAATTTGTTTTTGCAATGAGTTCTTTCAATGCAATTTGCCCCAGCTTTGCAGCATGAACAGTTTTTAATTTGGTTCCAGCTTTTGCAAACGGAGTACGCACCCCATCGACAATTACAACGTCTCTGATTGATTTTTGATTTGATGATTGTGTACTCATGGTGATTTCCTTTTTTGTATAAGAGCTTAAAATATTAGTCCCTAAAATGCTTTGTGGCAATTGACGCCATCAGCAACAAGGTTCTTCGTCTGGAATATTGACCCTAAGCCTTTGATCTACATAGAATATGTACTCTAATTAAGGAGCTCTACTTTGACTAACAATTCTAATCAGACGACAACCTCAAATCCTGAAA
>JAYVKY010000066.1:0-11529 GCA_043767965.1 Pseudobdellovibrionaceae bacterium | reverse complement strand
CCAACCCATCAATGTTAGTATCCATGAAAATGACGTTGTTAAGTACAAAGCACGCGCATTTGAAAATACCTTATTAAATCTAAAATCTACAAACGTTGCTAAAGCCAACGGCATTGTTGCACTTTTCAAAGAAGTGACCGTAAACCCACTGACTCGTCGCCCAGAACACGTTGATTTATTTGCGTTAGATCTTACAAAAGCAGTTCGCGTCTCTGTTGAAATTAAAATCGAAGGTAAAGCGATCGGTTTAGCAGAAGGCGGAATGCTTTCTATTGTTTCTCGTACTGTCGAGATTGAATGTTTACCTACTGTAATTCCTGATTTTATTACTGTTGACGTGACAAATCTAAATGTGGGCGATTCAGTTCACGTCTCTGATATTACATTATCTGCAGGATTAAAATTTATTTCTCGTCCTGAATTAACAATCGCAGCTTGTACTGAAATCACAGAAGAAGTTGTTGCTGCTCCAGTTGCTGCCGCTGTGGCTGCACCTGCTGCTGCGGCTGGCGCTAAAGCGCCAGCCGGTGGTAAAGCTCCGGCCGCTGCTGCTCCCGCAGCCGGTAAAGCTGCTCCGAAGGCTCCAGCCGCTAAGAAATAATTCTTAGTTTTTAAAGAAAATATTTATATTAAAAAGCGAATCGAAAGATTCGCTTTTTTTATTTGATCCAAGCCTTAAATTCATGATTTATTAGGCCCTATGAAAATACCAAAATTTATTTATTTACCGATTTTTCTGTGTTCATCATTATCTTTTTCTTCTGAATTAAAAGTGCCAAAAACCAATATTGAATACTGGAATAAAAAAAATACCATCACTTCTGATAATAATTGTTATAACTACTCAACAAATAGAATAAAGAATGACTTTGCCCAACCCGGCGATGCCAGCAATAATATTTTTACTGAGTTCACCTGCGATGATATCCGAAAATCTGCAGAAAGCGATTTAGGGGTTCTTCCGACAGATTTTTTTGAAATGACATCAACATCCGATGATACCTTGATTGCACTTGTCGTTGCACCAAAATTGGATTTTCATTGGTACCGTCGCGACAGCAACAATCAGTGGTCCCATAAACCCGGATCTACCAAAGCCACAACCTTTGATAATTCACATCAGCTTATCACTTCACCAGAAACAGCCGACCGCGGCCCTTACACAGAATTTTGTGGCTATTATAAAATTAAAAATTTTCCAACAAACCCTGGCGAACAAAATGCCGGCTTCGTCCGAATTGGAAATATGAAAAAATTGCCGTCCACTGATAATCAATCGCCTGTGCCACCAAAAAATAAATCTTATATCGAGCTTCAAAAATATTCGGGCCGTAGAAATCCTCGAATTGATTTAGACCAAATTTTATTAGCACTACCGCAATTAAGTTTAGAATCCAATTTAATGAAGTATTTAAAACTTGAAAGCTCAACCCCAGAAAAACTAGGCGAACAAAAATTTGTGTTGAATGATCTTGAAGGTGTGTTTACTGAAAAAAATACGGTGACAAATATAAATTCGTATTTATCACCGAATGAAATTCTGCAGTTGCAGAAATTGTTTTCGGGGAAGTAAGATCCCCGTATGCCAAAAACGTTCAATGAAAAAATTCTAAATCACGCCCAAAATTATGATCACATCATTTGGGATTGGAATGGCACATTGATGAATGATGTCGACATTGCTGTGGCCTCATTAAATGTGATGCTGACTGAAAATAATTTATCTGCTATCGATATTCCCAAATACAAAGAATTATTTGGCTTCCCGATCAGATCTTACTATGAAAAAGTAGGTTTTGACTTACAAAAATTATCATTTGAAAAACTGTGCGAACGCTTCGTTCAAGAATACAACGATACCCGAGCAAAGACCGCTAGTTTGTTTTACGGAATTCCTGATTTACTTTGTGAACTAAAAAAAACAAAAACACAGTCTATTCTGTCTGCTGCCGAACAAAATCATCTGCACGAAATGACAGATCATTTTAAATTAACAGATCATTTTCACTATAGGTACGGCATCAGCGATTTCTATGCTTCAAGTAAAATACAGCGTGGCCATGATTTGATTATGCATTCAGGTATTGCCGCGAACTGTTCAATTTTAATTGGTGATACTGATCATGATTTCGAAGTGGCCGCGGCACTTGGCGTTTCGTGCTTACTTGTCGCCGATGGCCATCAGTCCGAACATCGTTTACGGGCGTTGACTGAAAATGTGATTACGCGGGGATAATCAATTCGCCTTATGAAAATAAAAATTGGCTTACAGATTGTGTGAATAATTTTGGATTTTCAATATTTGCGCAATGACCACAGCCAGGTAATATCTGAAATTGACCATTTTTAAATAATTTGCCCATTTTTTCTGATTCAGTCATTGGTAATAACTGATCTTTTTCACCGTGCACGACCAACACCGGATGTTGAACGCTGCTTAACAGCTGGCGCACATCAAGACCATCTAAGGCTTTTAAAACCAGATGACCAACAGCGCGAACCGCTTTGAAGGCGTCTTCGACGATGACATCATTAAAAAAAGTTGAAGTTGCATCATTATTCAAAATTGTTGAACCAATAATAGAACCCGTAAGGCCTTTATTTTCTTTCATCTGATCGAAAGCTTTAATCATGGCTTGATCAAACTTCACACCTTCAGCACCAACGGGATCCAACAAATAGGCCTTATTAAATAGCTCAGGGGCCATTGCTAACATCATAGCGGCGATTAATCCACCCGTCGAGTGGCCAACTAAATTAACCGGAGCCAACTTCAGCGAGCGCACGAGCAAAATAAAATCATTCGCAAAATTTTGCATTGTGATTTCATTTTCAGCATTTTCAGATTGAGGCACTGAACTATTGCCACAACCACGAAATTCTACACAAATAATCGAGCCCTCGTTCTTTGCTGCCAAAGCGAATTTTGATTTAAAAAGATCTATGGACGGAGTCCACCAACGATTCGAAGCTAAATTTCCGTGAATAAATAACGTCGTCGTTGGTACAGCATTTTGAAAAACTTCATAACTAATTTTTGTTGTCGAATTAACTTCAAATAATGCCATTGCAGAACCTCTTTTATTTTGTTGATGAGATAATCTTTAATATAATTTCTGCTGCAATTTGCGGAACTGCTTCTGGAATTTTATGCTCAGAACCTTCGATATAAATTCGACTTGCGCGGGCTTTCAATGGAAGTGCATCCCAAAAACCATCTAAAACCGCTTGCGGAATGTATTGATCTTTTTTAGCGATGATCAAATGCACAGAATTATTTGGAAATCGATTGACTTCGTCCAGCGCATTGAATTTTCGAATTCCTTGAGTCAAACGAAAAGTGGCTTCTAATTTTAACGGATTTTCTAAAACAATGGGCTCAAGTGATGGATAGGTCGAATAACAGATTTGTCTCAAAAAATAATCATACAGTTCTTCATTGCTATAAGGGTTTGCTGGAAACATCGCACGAGTTACCGAAATTTGTGTTTTAATCCATTGGTCTTGGCCCGCAAGCGGTGCCGTATAAGGTGCCATTAAAATCGCATTTTTAATTTTTTGTGGGTACTTATAACTGTAAGCGGCCGCAATACCGCCACCATAAGACAAACCAGCAATATGATAAGGCTTTGCAATATTTAAAGTTGTTAACAGATTATCGAGCTCTAGTACTTGGTTCGCATAATAATAGGGTTCAGATCTTAAACCGTATTTTAAAAGTGTTTTTCCCATACCTGTCATGTCGTAACGAAGTACTCCTAAACCCATTTTTTTCAAGACAGCCGTCATTTTGTCCCACTGACGTGTGCTATAAGTCAGGCCATTTAATAGAATAACTGTAGGCTTGTCATTTTTTGGAGCTAAGTATTCAACATACACATCCGTAGAATCGATAGCGATAAAGCCATTATAATTTTTTGACAAATCAAATGCCTGAGCAGTGGCTGTAAAAAACAAAAATCCAGTAACTAAAAATTTCAACATATTTTCCCCTTTGGTTTTAAAACTATAAATTAAGTTATAATACAATTCCACCGTCTACGCTTAAGACAGCTCCGTTGATATATGATGCTTGTTCGGATGATAAAAATAAAACGGCATTTGCAATATCATTTGTAGATCCCAATCGTGCGACAGGAACTTTACTTGCCATTTGATCTAATGTTTCTTTGGGCATCAAATTCGTCATCGCTGTCGCAATAAATCCAGGCGCAATGGCATTCACCGTAAATCCTTTACGACCTAGCTCTTTGGCTAAGGTTTTTGTCATTCCAATGACACCTGCTTTGGCTGCTGCATAATTTGTTTGACCAAAGTTACCGTACAAACCCACAACGCTAGAAATATTAATAATACGTTTTTGGGTTGATGTTGGATTGAATTTTTCCGATAATGTTTTTGTCACATTGAACAAACCCGTTAAATTCGTATTGATAACTGCGTTCCAGTCTTCGAAGGTCATTTTACCAAAAGATTTATCACGTGTAATACCCGCATTGTTCACTAAAATATCACAGGCCCAAGGCAAACTTTGAACGGCTTTTTCACAGGATTCTTTTTGGGTCACATCAACCTGTGTAAAATGAACTTGATCTGCAAAATTTGCTAATTCTTTTTTAGCATGATCTAAAGCCTGAACGGAATAATCCCAAATGGCCACTTGACCACCCGCCTGTAAAAATGAAAGTGCTATTTGAAAACCAATTCCTTGACCAGCGCCTGTTACGACAGCGTTCTTATTTTTAAAGGTAAAACTTAAATTCGACATTCAATGACTCCTTGTAAATAAAATAAAGTTATAGTGCTGTTCTGCTGTGTACGCGACCATAGGTCAACATTATTTAATGTGGTTAAATTGAAAAACGTAAAAAATCCATTGTAAAGCCAAGTATAAAAGGGTACCCATTTCTGCTATATCCAAAGAATAATTTTGCATCAATTATAAGGAGTTTAAAGTGGCATCTAAACGATTTGCGACAATCAAGGGCACTGGGCATTATGCTCCGAAAAAGGTTATTCCGAATTCTTTTTTTGATAATCTTTACAACAAAGACATTGGTTCTTTCTTGGAATCTTCAAGAAATATCAAAGAGCGCCGCTGGATGGACGACGACCAGCGTACAAGTGATCTGATACTGCCCGCTGCCGAGCAAGCATTAAAAAATGCAAAAATAACTGCTGATGATTTGGATTTGATTGTCGTTGCCACAGATACGCCTGATTATTTATCTCCGTCTACAGCTTCTGTACTACAATATAAATTGGCCGCTAAAAATGCAGGCACATTTGATTTAAATTCAGCATGTGCAGGCTTTGTCACGGCTTGTGATCTGGCCGGAAAGTATATCCAAGCAGATGAGAAATATAAAAATATTTTAGTTGTCGGGGCTTATGCCATGAGCAAGTGGCTTAACTTTGATGATTATAAAATTGCATCCCTTTTTGCTGATGGTGCCGGCGCGGTAGTTATTCAAGCAACCAATGAACCCACAGGTATTTTAAGCAGTACGATGTACACCGATGGCCAGTACCACGATTATATGGGGATCTATGCCGGTGGCTCCGCAGAAAAAATCACTTACGATACCATTGACAATAAACGGAATTTATTGGCTTTTCCAAAAAAAATACCGCCTGAAACAAATGGTATCCACTGGCCACGATTAACAAAAAAAGTTTTAGATCAAATTGGTAAAACCCCTAGGGATGTGAAACATTTTTTTATCACGCAATTTAATATACAAAGTATTTATGAAACATTGGATCGTTTAGAGCTGCCTCGAGAGCGCGCCCATTATATTATGGATCGCTATGGTTACACTGGTAGTGCCTCGATTGGAATGGCCTTAAGCGATGCTGTTGATCAGCACAAGCTGAAAAAAGGTGACTTGCTTGTTATGCTAGGCTCTGGCGGCGGCATGAGCATGACAGCTCTTGCCATTGAATGGGGTTACGACACATAATGCATTTAAAAAAATTAGAAGATTTTGAATTAGACTGGTTAAAGCAATGGGCGCACTATTCCCCCACTGCTGCGGCTTTAACAGATGGTGATACGGGTCGAACGTTAACTTATTTAGAATTTTATCATCAAGCCTGTGTCGGCGCTGAGTATTTAAAAAATAAGTTCAATATTTTACCAGGCGACCGAGTTATTCATTTTTCAACAAATGAGATATCTAGTTATATTTTATTTTTTTCATTGGCACGCTTGGGGGCAACGTTAGTTCCGATTAATTATCGATTAACCGCTCGTGAAATAACTTATGTTATTAATAATGCCGAACCATCTGTTATTGTCTATGAGGACCAATTTACTGATACTTTGCAAAATATCCAAAAGGATTTAAAAAATTCAAAACTAGAATCGTTTAATGATTTTGATAAATCTTTAAACGATTCTGCAAAATTTAAAAACTTTTTATCGACTGCGGAAACAACTGCTTTGATTATTTACACATCTGGCACAACTGGATTTCCCAAAGGGGCAATGATCAGTCATGAAGGACTATTTTGGAATTCAATAAATACGTCTTTGCGTTTAAATATTTCACAGGCTGACGCAGCTGTGATTTTTTTGCCATTATTTCATACGGGCGGATGGAATGTCTTGTCGACACCATTTTTTCACCGTGGCGCCCATATCATTTTAACAAAAAAATTTGATGGCGACCAAATTTTAACTTTATCCGAAAAATACCGCACCACCTTGTTATTTGGTGTACCGACGACAATGAAAATGATGTCTCAATCAAAAATGTTCCCATCAATAAATTTAAACACAATTCGCTACGCAATAGTTGGCGGCGAACCAATGCCCTTAGAGGAAATTAAAACTTGGGAAAATAAGAAAATACCGATCCGCCAGGGTTATGGCTTGACTGAATTTGGTCCCAATGTTTTTTCACTGAATGAAAATGATTCAGTTCGAAAAATGGGCTCGATTGGCTTTCCTAATTTTTATGTGCAAGTTAAAGTTATGAACGAAAATGGACAAATTTGTACAGCCAGCGAAGTTGGTGAACTTTGGCTTAAAGGTTCGATGGCCATGACGGGATACTGGAATAATGAAAAGGCTACAGCCGATACATTTTTCGAGGGGTGGCTTAAAACTGGTGATCTTGTCTATTTTGACTCTGAGGATTACTTCTATGTTGTCGGTCGGAAAAAAGACATGTACAAATCTGGCGGAGAAAATGTTTACCCCGCTGAAATCGAAAAGACTATTTTAGAATTAACTTGGATCAAAGAGGTCGCTGTCATTGGGCATCAAGATGCCCAATGGGGTGAAGTTGGTCACGCTTACGTGGTCGCAAAAGAGGGGTATCTCTTTAATCAAGATCACCTTTTACAGCACTGTTCAGAAAATTTAGCAAAATTTAAAATTCCTAAATATTTTACTGAAATGCAAGATCTGCCTAAGGGCGATTCTGGAAAAATACTAAAACGCCTAATTAACCAATGCTAAATTAAGTTATGTTGGCATCGAACAACTTTCTTGATCTAGAACAAAAAAATCATGTATATTGGTCGTGTGTTTAACACTTTTAAAAAGTCAGCAAAAACGGAGGCTTATGTTTCTCATTGTAGGTCTCGGTAACCCTGGCAAAAAATATCAAATGAACAGGCACAATATTGGCTCTTTAACCTGTGATCATTGGCTGAAATCAATGGGCTCTGGCGCCAGTGATTCAGAATACCGAGAAGAACACAAAGCGCTGACTAAAAAATTTAAATTCACTTCCGAAGACGGTAAAAAAACTGAAGAAGTCCTTTTAGCCAAGACTCAAACTTTTATGAATAAATCTGGTGAATCAGTTCTGGCATTAATGAATTTTTATAAAATCGAACGCTCTAAATTATTAGTAATTCACGACGATATTGATCAACCCTTTGGATCGATGAAAATTCATTTTAATCGCGGGCACGGCGGGCAAAACGGAGTTCGAAATATTTCTGAAATTTTAGGCGCAGCTGATTATGCCCGATTAAAATTAGGCGTTGGGCGCCCCGATCACCCTGGCTTTGATATTGGCGATTATGTTTTAGGGAATTTCCCAAAGGAAGATCTTGACCACCTAGGCACCTATTTAGATATGGCCTGTGATGCTATCGAAAGCTTTATCTTTGATGGTCACAGCATAGCTTCGACCAAATTCAATAAGTCTGTTGTTTTTTAATCTTATTTAGGCTGATTTTTTTAATAAAATAAGGTCTGTTTTTTTGAATCGATAATCTTTACCATTGGGTTTTGTAAATTTAATTTTTTTATTTTTAATTAATCTTCGAATTGTCGATTCTGATAAATCTAAAATTTGAACAGCTTGTTTCATGTCGACGGTATCATTTGATAAGAAAAAATTTATTGAATCTGTTATATCAATTCCTACGACATGACCTTTTTTATCATAACGTACAATAATTCCATTCTCATAACTTGTTTTTGCTTCAGGCTCAGATGAAAATTCTAAACTTAAATAATCTAATTCTGGGCGATGATAAATTTTCATATTTTGACCTCGAAAAAGTTCATAACTGTTAAAATTTCTTTTTTTGCAACCACAACGACCGCTATTAAATTATCGGTTCTGTTTTTTATTTTTTTGTAAACAATTTCTTTATCCATGGTTTGCTTGATTCTGCCGTCAGGCGATAAAAGCAGATCCAAAATCACTTCGTGATTAATTTTTCTTTGTTCCATTCTTTGGACAGCGTGATCTGTGTATATCAAGTTAGTCATAACTATTCACCAACTTACCATACATGGTCAAAAAAATCAATAAAAAAGAATATAATATAGACTTCCCCCCATAAAATTTATATATTCCTAGGTCTTAACTAAAGGACATCATCATGGCACTTCAGGTCGGTATCGTAGGTCTTCCAAATGTTGGTAAATCAACATTATTTAATGCAATCACTTCCGGAAAGGCCGAAGCCGCAAATTACCCGTTTTGTACGATTGACCCCAATGTCGGCGTGGTCACCGTACCTGATGCACGCTTAGACCAAATCACGGCATTTGTTAAACCCCAGTCAGTTGTACCAACAACAATTGAGTTTGTTGATATCGCTGGAATTGTTAAAGGCGCCTCACAAGGTGAAGGCCTCGGTAATCAATTCTTAGGGCACATCAAACAAACCGATGCCATTGTACATGTCGTTCGTTGTTTTGATGACCCTAACGTCATTCACGTTGCGGGCAGTGTCGACCCAATTCGCGATATGGATATTATTAACACTGAATTAATGCTCGCTGATTATGATACCGCAGAGAAAAAATTAAAACGAATTGAAAAACTTGCCAAGGGTTCAAGTGATTCAAAAATAAAAATGGAACTTGATGTGACACAAAGAATCCATCAAGCCTTGGGACAGGGCCGACCTGCTCGTTCAGTTGTGCTGAACGAACTTGAAGCTCCGTTTGCGCTAGATATGCATTTGTTAACTTCAAAACCTGTACTGTATGCATGTAACGTATCAGACGTTGATTTCGCAGCTGGTGGCAACGACTGGGTCAAAGCCGTCGAAAAACGCGCATCTGAAGAAAATAATAAAACAATCACGATTTGCTCTGCCATGGAGGCTGAAATTGCACAACTGCCACCTGAAGAACGCGTCGAATTTTTGGCCAGCATGAATGCAACAGAACCCGGATTAAACCGTCTGATTCGCGAAGCGTATTCATTATTAGGTCTTGCAACCTATTTTACCGCCGGCGAAAAAGAAGTCAGGGCCTGGACCATCAAAACAGGATCATCAGCACCGCAAGCCGCCGGCGTTATTCATACAGATTTTGAAAAAGGATTCATCCGTGCCGAGGCCTATCACTGCGAAGATTTATTTGCGTTAAAATCTGAAGCTGCAGTTAAAGAAGCCGGCAAATACCGCTCAGAAGGAAAAAGCTACATTGTCAAAGACGGCGATATTTTATTTTTTAAATTTAATGTTTAAATTACATGTTACGGCGCAATTATTTTAATGGCACATTCCACTCTTCGCTCAGCTTAAAATCTTTAGGCGGAGCAAAGGGGATTTTTTCAATCAAGTATTTCACTTTCTCAAATGATAAATTTGAATTATAAATTTTTTCATACATCGATCGATAGGTCATCACACGTTTTGTATAGGTTCGTGTCTCGGCAAAAGGGATATGCTCGATAAAAACATCGTAATCAAGCTGCCCCAGATTTGTAAGCCATTGTTTAACTCTGTGTGGACCACCATTATAGGCGGCCGCGATCAGTGGCTTTTGATCATTCAACTCAACAGATAATTTTTTTAAATAGGCCGCACCCAATTCGATAGATTTTGCAGGCTTAAACAATTCGTCGGTTTTGACGGATTGATTTAGCATCGATGCAATTTTTTGCGCAGTATAGGGCATAAACTGCATCAAGCCCGCAGCCCCTACGGGTGAAATCGCATCTGCTTTATACTGTGTTTCAGCGCGCATGATGGACCAAATTAAGTAGGGATCAATTTTCATGTTATCAGAAAATTTTTTAACATCTGCTTTATATGTCTCTGGATACAACGACCCCCAGAATATAAGATCTGATTTTAAATGTGTTGCTACTGTTGCAATCGGACTTATTCTTTGCTGTAAAGAAAGAGCCCGATAATAAAATTTTTGATTTAAATAAAATTGCGTTAAAGGATCAGCATTTTTTCGTTCTTTAATATTTTTTTCTAATTCAAACAAATGCCATTTCGCAAGCTCTGGTTGATTCTGATTAATTAATAATTGTGCCCAGTAAATTTGACTTTGCAACTCAGATTCGGAATCAACAGTGATGCCTTTCATATCATCAGAGGTCATTACTTCATTTTCAGTATTTACAACTTGAATTTGCCCCTCATCAGTCGTGAAAGATTCATCAATCATGTCGTTGTATTGTTTCAATAACTGTGAACGTGTGATTTGGTCATCCGGTGTCGGGAAAAAACTATTTGGTGATTTTGTTACAGCGATCAGGTTCTTAAGAACATCACTATTCTTAAATTGCAATTTATAATCCTGAAATCTTATCCAACCCATTAAATTATAAAATGAAAAACTTTTTTGTTCTGAAAATGGTGCCGACAAGCTTTTGAAAATAATTTGCGCTTCAGCCGCATTATTTAATTTTTGTAAGTTAATCGCAATCCAATAATTCAAACGTGCCGTATCATTTGAATAAGATTTTGTATCTTCAAAGGCTTTTAATGATTTTTCATATTTTTGATCCAAGAATAATGTCCAGGCACGAAGCCATGCAATTTGATCAAAATCTTTACTTTTTCGTTTTTTATTTTTCGATACATGTGTGTTGTAAAGTTTGTTAAAAATTGTAAATGCTTTGTCGTATTTTTTTGTTTGATAAAACAAAAAACCTTGCTGAAAACGCAACTCATTTTTCTTTTTAGCTGGGGCTTTTTCTATAATTTTAACAATCACTTCTTCGGCTTTATCCAATTCGCCGGCCCGCTGGGCAATGTAAAAATAATTATCGTCAAAGTCTGATTCGAGAATTTCTTTTTCAAATT
>JAYVKY010000065.1:0-7002 GCA_043767965.1 Pseudobdellovibrionaceae bacterium | reverse complement strand
GGCTGCTCGAGTTTTTAAGGATTGCCAGCGCACATATTTTCTCTGCATCTTTATGTTGAGAATCCAGAACATATAATTCGCAAAGATCTGCAGAGTAGTCGTTTTTTTTATTTAATTTTTGCAGATCCAAAAATATATCAACTGCCTCAGAATAAAATAATAAATTTTTTTTAATCTGTGCCAGTTTTAATAGTGATTTCACAGAGGACGGGTTTTCAGCAATAAATTTTTCTAATTTCAAAACAGCTGCTGTCGGTTGTCTATTTTGAAAATCAAATTCGGCAGCCCATATTAAAGCGTCTTCAGTCTTTAGTTGGTTGATATATTTATTGTAAGTTACTCGCGCTAGCGCAAGCTCTTTTTGTGTTAGGTATTCTTTAATTAATGCATTGATAACGGCGTCATTTATTGGTTTTGACTTTAATTTCATCTCAAGCAAATCAAGTCGTCGTTTTTTTTGGACAGTCGTAAGTAAAAGTTTTTCATCAAAATCATTTTGTCTGCAATATGATTGATATTCTAAAAATTTGCCTTCAGTTACTGTCAGTATTGGGACAGGGGGGGCGGTCGTAACGGGTGTAATTGTAGGTGTAACTGCTTGTGCGGGCGCTTGCACTGGCGCCGACGACGTTGGTGTCACTGTAGGCAGACTGGTGACAGGTAATTGCTGAATCTGCGATTGTACCAAATCGAGACAAATAAACTGTGCGCAAAAGATAATATAACTATAATAGGTTAACTTTTTCATACGGATATAGCTTAGATCTTCCGATAAAATAGGCAGTGAAACAAGACCAGAATTCAACAATTTTTAAATTGCCATTACATACGCTTAATCAAAAAGGTCAGGCCGTTGTTGAATATATTTTGTTATTGGTTGTAATCGTTTCTATGTTACTGGCTGCCAAGGGCTTATTTCAGGGGGTTAATACTTTTATCGGCAACTACGTCGGGAATTATTTTAGATGCTTAATGGATCATGGTGAACTGCCACAACTAGGTTCGGCCGAGGCAGACCTTAAAAAACATCAAGAGCAGTCAAATTGCATTGCAAAATTTTCAATTAACAAAGGTGCTACACTAGTGGGTGACAGCAGTAGCAGCACCCATGGAACTAGCAATTTGACATCCACAAAAAATTCGACAACGGGCTCTAATCCGTCAGTAAAAACTACAAATACATCAGATAAACAAGTTTCAAAAAATTCTTCAAAATCAAAAAGCAACAGTTCTAACTCCGCAGACTCTAACGAAAGCTCAAGTTACGCCGCTGGGCGAATTAAAAAATCGAACTCTAACAGCGGCACTGCAGATGGTGCTAACGACACGGGTCAGGGTAAAGTCAGGTCCATTGATGTCGAACAGGTTGCGGGCAGTGCTTTTGGGCGAAACAACACAGGTCGATTGAATAGAACAGAGTACAAGTACGATCGTTACCGAGCTATTAATAGTGGGCAAATGTTCGATGATATTGAAAAAAGCTCGAAACGAGATCCGCGCAGTCCGAATGTGAAAAATGTTGCAAAATTATCAGCCGAAGAGGGCTATCGTCCGGGTCCTCGCAAGAATACATTTTTTCCTCCAGAACGAAAACCTGCTGCCGAAAATTTAGACAGCGAGACTGATTTAGGTTTTGGGGCAATCATGAAGTGGCTTATTATTGCCGGTATAATTATCGCGATTATAGTATTTTTTGGTGGTCAAATTATGAACTATTCAAATTCAGAATAGTCCAGTGCAGTTAAAATTTACAAATCTACGCTTTGCAACAAGTATAGAATATACAATTTGAAATTTCATGATTGAAACTTTGGTTCAGATAACGAATAAAAGACTTTCAAATCTGGAGATTTTTTTGATTGAAATAGTGGGACATCAACAGACGTGTATTTTTACTCTGCAACAGGCACAAAACCTATTGCAGCTGATTTATCGCGTCACTGAAGATTCAAGTAAAAAAGTGAAATATTTAGTTTCTTGTGTTGATGCTTTGCCGGATAATAAATGTTCAAGGGCATTAGAATTTCAAGACCAAATTAATCAACTGATTACACAGTGGCAAAATAAAATTGAACGTCTTGGTGGCCGCCCAAAGGGCCTTTGGTTGGCCGATTTTGATAATGGACAAGGGTACTATTGCTGGAAATTTCCAGAAACTGAAATTTCTTTTTTTCATGGCTACCAAGATGGCTTTACAGGGCGTAAGATGATTCCTGAAAAGGATCTGACACATGCGAATAGCCATAGCTCAAATTAATTCTAATCTTGCAGATTTTGAATATAACAAAATAAAAATCATTGAAAACATTCGTCGTTTAGCTGAAAAAAAAGCTGAGCTAATTATTTTTCCAGAGGCGTCATTATTTGGCTATCATCCATTTGATTTACTTGAACGGTCTAGTTTGGTTGACCAGCAAATGCGGGCGTTAAAACAAATCTTAAAATTTATACCACCAACTGTTTTTGTTTTGATTGGTGGTTTCGAAAAAAATAAAAACCAAAAAGGGCGACCCTATTTTAATGCGGCATTCTTGTGTCAAAAAGGCAAAATTATTAAAACTTTTCATAAAGAGCTTTTGCCGACGGGGGATGTTTTTGACGAAGCCCGCTTTATTGAAAAAGGCGTAGTAAAAAATAATTTTTTTAAAATAAAAAATAAAACCTTTTTTCTGACAATTTGCGAAGACATCTGGGCGTGGGAAAACAAAAAAAACAAACACCATGTTTCAGACTATGTCGAAAATCCGCTTAAAAAAGTTAAGCGCAAAAAAATTGACCTAATAATTAACATGAGTGCTTCGCCATTTTACACAGATAAACTAAAACAACGCGAATTGGTCGTTGGTCAAACAGCAAGGTATTTTAAGGCGCCGATGGTCTTTGTTAATTTGGTTGGATCACAAGACGAGATTATTTATGATGGGCAAAGTTTTTTAACAGACAAGTCTGGACATAAAAAATTTCAATTGCAATCATTTGAAGAAGACACAAATGTTTTTGATATTGATACACTTGAATCTTGGAATGCTAAGATTCAAACCGAAACTGTGACTGAACAACTACATAAAGCTTTAGTACTGGGCCTCAGGGACTTTGTAAAAAAAACGGGCCTACAGAAGGTTCATTTGGGATTGTCGGGCGGTGTAGACTCTGCTGTTGTTGCGGCACTGGCAGTTGACGCTTTCGGCGCACAAAATGTTTCGTTATTTGCACTTCCGACACAATTTAATCTGGCTGAAAGTTTTCTAACGGCGAAAGAGCTATCAAAAAATATAGGCTGTCGACTGCAAGAGATTTCAATTCAATCTACATTTGAACACATCAGATCCATTTTTGACGGTGTATTTTTGCTGAAAGATTTTAGCCTCGTCCACGAAAATATGCAGTCGCGAATTCGCGGATTGTATTTAATGGCCTATTCAAATTTAACGGGAAGTTTGTTGCTAACAACTGGTAATAAATCTGAATACGCCACAGGTTATGCCACGCTTTACGGTGACATGTGCGGTGGGCTTGCGCCTATTGGTGATCTGACAAAAAAACAAGTTTATGATTTGGCAAATTTTTATAATAAAGACATGGAAATAATACCAAAATTTATTATTGAAAGATCACCCAGTGCAGAACTAAGGCCAAATCAGAAAGACCAAGACAGTTTGCCAGAATATGACGCTCTGGATAAGGCTGTTGAAAAGTTGGTTCGGAAAAAAGAAAAAATTAAAACTAAAACTGATCAATGGCTGTATGCAAGATTAATGAAAACTGAATTTAAAAGATGGCAGGCCGCACCTATTCTAAAAGTGAGTGCCCATTCGTTTGGTCGCGGTCGCAGATACCCGATTGCACACTCTGCGAATGAATAATCGAGCATCTAACAATTAGATCGAAAAACCCATTTGTTTGGGATGACGAATAATTTGTGGAAATTTAAATTCAGCTTTACCAGTTAGTGAAATTAAATTTTCAAGTTGCGGCGGCTTCCCGCCAACTGAAATTCTTTTTATCATTTCTAAAAACATAAATCCGCAGTACGAGGCATCCTCTTCGGCGCGGTGAAAATTGGTCGTTGGAATTTTTAAGTGTTGCACAAGAGTTCCCAGTTTATAGTTTGGCATTCCGGGGAAAACTTTCCTTGAAATTGTTAAAGTATCGATAACAGTTCCCTTGGGCGCGGCGGCCTCATGTTTTTTGATGTCAGAAACTAAAAATTGAGTATCAAAAGGCGCATTATGGGCAATCATCAGATCGCGACCACAGAAGTCAGCAAATGCTGAAAGCAGAGAATCTATTTTTGGTTTACCAATAAGCATATCATCAGTGATTCCATTCACTGCAGAGGCACCAGCCGGGATTGATCTTTCAGGATCGACAAGAGTTGAAAAAATAGATTCAACTTGTCCATTCACAAAAAGGACAGCTCCAATTTCTACGATTTGATCGACGCCAGGTACAGTTCCAGTAGTTTCTAAGTCAAAAGCTATGAATCTCATAGCTTTTTTGATACATATTAATCATGGAAGTTTCAACAAAAACACTGTTAATACGGTCACAAAATTTGGAAAATCCAACGATTGTACATTTTAATGACAAAGAAAACTTGTTGGATATTTTAAATGCCAACAACATCAGCATCTCGCAATCTTGTGCTGGCTCTGGAACTTGCACGACGTGTCGTGTTTTTATACTTAATAATTTAAAATCAGTTTCGAAACGAACTGAAATTGAAACTGAAATTGCTCAAGAAAGAAATTTTACAGAAAACGAGCGCCTGGCTTGCCAGTGTGAAATTTTTGATTCTCTCGAAATTTATGTTACGGTATCAATGCTATAATTAATTAATGGTCGAGCGAAAATAAAAATTGTTTGTATATATCCAAGTCAGCCATTTAATCGCGTCGGGCAACGGAAGCTTCGGACTAAGGCGAACCTGAATTCGGTATACGCCAGGGAATTTAATTTGAAACACGCCCTCATAGGTATTTAGATGATCGACACGAACTCCATTTTTAAAAAGGACAACTTCAAAAAAAATATTCGGTTCAGAAGGTAACTTATAATAAATTTTTAGATCTTGATTAAACTGAATTTCATCACCCAGTAAAAAATGTTTTTTTTCCTTACCATTGATGACATAGGTTTCAAATCCAGCAGAGTCGCCAAGTTCGTCGAAGGCTAAATAAAATTTACCATTCTTTAATGAATCTACGATTTGATATTTATCTATATCAATGTTGCCCGTTAGCTCAGAGGTCATTAATAAATGCTGAGACCCCACGCCAAGAACTCGTTCGTAGCTAGGAAATTTCATAATTAAATTTGTCATTGGTATAGCGCGCGCTGACGCCTCGGCCCCCAGAAACATTGAAAATCTTCTTTTCTGACTTATTTGGTCGAATATTCGTAATTCGTCGATCGGCTCACTATATAATCGCATTAAAGATAACCTAGGGTTAAACGGATAAAGCAAAAGACTCCAGATCGTAGATAGCTTAGATTTTTCCCATGATTTCTGACTGATTATTTTAAGATTAACCACTTCAAGGCCGTCGGCGGATGTAACTTCGAGATGTTTTAAATTATATCCAGTTTTTACGGGTTGTGATTCAATTGTTAGGTCTGCGCCTGCTGTATTTGAAAACTTATCAAAGTTATAGTGGGTCAGCCTGTATTTGTCAGAAACTACTTTTTTTCCAAAAAGCAGTCCCATTCGATTTTGATAGCGGTCTGGATTTGATTCTAGATCAGCATCTATGTCGGTAAAAAGTAAAAAATCTTGCCCTGCGTGCTTAGCTTCTTCTGTAATTGAAGCTATGCTGCCAGAGCCAATTGAAAAAAGGGTATGGATATTTTGTGACAATTTATAGTCATAAAAAAATGAACTACGCGAATTGTTTGAATTAAAAAGTTGAAATTGAAATTGAGAAATATAAAAGGCATAAATCAAAAACGCTATAATCAAAAACGCAAATAAACTTAAAAATCTATTCATTATCTATCCGATAAAGGCCCAGAGTAAACTCTGGAAAGTTCTGTATTGGTTGAATTTTGGCATGAGCCAGCCAAAGTGGCCACGATGATATATCATATTTTAAAGCATAGAAAACTTTTTCTTGGGGCTGCTGAAATAGCGCAGAATCATAAAAATCAGACCTGCTCAAATTATAAAGTTTTAAAATTTTTTGACCAGAAACAAGTTGAAGTAGCGACGATATTTGATACGTTGGCCCGTACAGTGGGCTGTAAGGTTTTACGATGGCCCATATTTTCTCTGCCGACTGACTATTGGGTAGAGTCGAAATTTTTTTCTGACCGGGTGTTGAAAAATAAAACCCAATGAATATCGCCCAGATTAAAAACCAATAGTTTAGCGCAAGCCTGAAGATTTTTTTATTCATAAAAGGAAAATCTACAAGCCCTTGAAAATGTGCTGTTACAGGCCAATTGGCTTCGACACCAGCTCGGAACGAGCTCATCAAAAAAAATATCCACTGCAATGTGGCCGCATTTTTATAAAAAGATTTTTTTAAACCTTGAAAAAGTTGGTAAAACAAAAACGGATTAAATAAAAAAATCTGTCCAAGAGCATAGGTTATAGCCCAGGTTGGCGTGTAGGACCGACCGTTAAAACCATGGTTTAATTGAAATGCAAAAGAGGCCCAGTCATTTTGATAATTCCAAATTAAAACAGGCATTGAAAAAATAAGTCCAAAAAAAATAGTCAGCATCAATTTTTTAGGTTGAATAGCCGATAATTTTTTAGAAAAAAATAAAGACAAAAGCATTGTAATCGGAAATAAAACGATGTGATATTTGGAACACAAGCCAAGGCCCAGGGCTGCCCCCAATAGGGCATAGTCTAGTTTTTTTTGATGCAGAACAATTCTATTCATTACAAAAAATGATAGGCTCCAAAAAAAAATGAGCGGCACATCTGGCGTTGCCAAGATACCACCAAAACCAAGTAGTGGGTTTAGCAAATATAAAATAATTAGTCCAAAACGA
>JAYVKY010000064.1:0-3008 GCA_043767965.1 Pseudobdellovibrionaceae bacterium | reverse complement strand
ATAAATCCACTGAGACCCAGTCTCGTCCGCCAACGTAGACAGCATCATTTGATTGGTCCGCTGAGTTCGCAGTGAATCAGTGGCGCCATGATCACGGTCCATTTTATATAGGCTTTCATGCAGAATCAGTGCTACTTTATTAAATAATAAAAACTTAGGATGATTCCATAATCGACCATCAATACTTAACTCAAAAAAATTTTGATCACCCTGTTGTATCGCGATTGTACTTAATATACATTTTCCCGCGGCATCATAATTAACGTTCTCGTTTGAATCATAATTTCGGCGTAAGGGCTGATTCAAGAAAGTTTGGCTTTGTTGAATAGCATTTGATACAAGTTGCAATGATTTGTTTAAGATTTGATCGCTAACGAAAATAAAATTCGTCAGGTAGTAGTTTACAATAACAGACGATACTTCAATAGGATCACCTGTTGTAAAATCCCGAAGCGTGCGATTGCTTAATGGCGAGTATTTTGATTTCATGTCATATATTTCCAGCGGATCAATTAAATCGAACTGAGCCCATTTTGTCTATTGAATTTGAAGCATACCCCGAAGCCAAATTGCTAAATCCTGCCAATTTAAGCCAGCTTGTAAAGCAATATGGAGCTACTCAAGAAGTCGCTCGCTTAATCGGAGCTTCTGAGGCTTTTGTCAGGCCAAAAATGCGCAATAAATCATAAAATATTGGTATTACTCAGTATAACTTGATATGATCAAACAATCAGGAGGATTTTATGCGTACAACTAAAGTAATGGCTTTTTCGGTCCCGCCAGAATTTGAATTACAAATTCAAAAACATGCAAAAGCTGAGCACAGAACAATCAGCGAATATCTGCGCGAAGCTGTTCGTAAATATATGGGTTCAACAGAATTTGAACAAACACAAAAAGCCGTTTCAAAAAGACTGAAGAAAAAAGGCATCAAAGCTTCCGTTGTTGACGATGTGATTTCGACATTGCGCAAGCGAACATAAAATTTATGATTCGCGCTGTTGTTGATACAAATATTACTGTTTCTGCGCTTTTATTTGGTGGTCTGCCGTTAAAAATTGTAAAAGCTGCTTTGTCTAAAAAATTTATTTGGGTGACGTCACCTTTTTTAATCGAAGAAGCCGAGCGCGTATTAAGTTCAGATAAATTTGGCCTGACGGCTCATGAAATGAAAACATTAACTGAGCCTATTTTTTCGATTGCTGAAATCGTTATACCAACCATGACAATAAATGCCATACCAAGATGCCCTGCTGAGAATCGTGTATTGGAGTGTGCAGTTCAGGGTAAATGTGTATTTATTGTCAGTGGCGACAGGCTTGATTTGCTTGTGCTTAAGAAATTTCAGCATGTGGATATTATTACTGCTAGACAGTTTATGGATCTGATTTAAGTTTTATTCATATTTGTAAATAAGATGAACTATTCATTAAGCAACTCACTTAGCCTTAAGAACCATAATCTGTTTGAAATCATCTGGTCCGTCGGGCTCTAAATTCCAATTTCCATATTTTTGCTCAATGCTAAATCCACCAAGCTCAACCAAAAGATCGAGCTCCTTTGGGAAAAACTGACGCATTTCAAGAGTATCATTTTTTAAAATGGTTCCTGAGGAATCCAAGTGATTCCAATTTATTGTATTCACTTGAGTATGAGAATTATAGTAATTTTGTTCATTTAGCGAAATTTCTAAATCTTCGATATTTTTATATTTCAATACGGGAAAAGAAATTGATGAGTCGCGACTTAATATTTTCAAACTTGGTAAAAAAACATCAAAGGCAAAGACTCCTCCGATATCTAGGTGTCTGTTTACACAACTGAAGAACGCCAATACTTGATTGGACAGATGAAGATGCTGCAAAGAGTTTCCAGTCATAAAAATTAGATCAAATTTTTGTTTCAAATCAAAGTTTGTGCAATCGGCCTCAATCCACTTAATTTTAGAATTATCACCAGCTTTACTTTTTGCCTCAGCTAGCATCTCCAAAGAAACGTCTAAACCGGTCATTTTTAATCCAGCTTCGGCCATTGGAATGGTTATTCTGCCAGTACCACAAGCGATCTCCAGAATATTTTTTTTATTTGAGGCAAGTCTGTTATAGAATTCAAAATCCTTACCGACACTTCGGCCGGAATGAATCTGATCATAAGTAAATGCGTCAGCATATATTGTGCTACGGTCAGTAGTTGTTTTCACAGACGGATCTCCTATCGGTACAGTATATAATTGCTATTCTTCCTGTCAATTAAATCGAACTATTCTTTATCAATGTACATATCTGTCCTTTTGAGTGTGTTCGTATCTACGAACACACTTAAATTTCACGAACAGCACTAACCAGTTAAAATATTTCAACATTCAAAATCAGCTGTTCGTAATCACGTACAAATTCAAAAAATCAAAAAAATAAAATATATTTTTAAAACTAAATTTACCAGAATTGTTCTGCAGAATTCGTTCTGGCAAAAATTCTGGTGATCATCACTGATCAATTTTATTAAGTCGTTGAAATCAAAAACAAATTTTCCGAAAGACCACCAAATATAACCCCCTCTGATTACGTAGAACCGAAAAGCGTATTGTGTGAACCTACCCCGATTTCCCGGACAGAGGAATGTGTGGTATAACCACAAACAAGGGGATCCAAATGATACGCAAACATACCAACGAATTTAAGCTGCAAGCTTTAGAACTTGTGAACCAATTAGGTTCATATGCCGAGGCTTCAAGGCAACTGGGAATCAAAGACAGCCAGCTGCATGCCTGGAAAAATAAATTTAAATTTGTCATGAAAAAAGACACTGATAAAAAAGAAAATTCAGATCCTGAATCTGAACAAATTAAAAATCTGAAAAAAGAAGTCGAAGAGCTTAAAAAAGTAAATTACATTTTGAAACGTGCCGCAGCTTTTTTCTCGCAGGACCATCTGAAATAAAATTCCAGATGGTCCGTGAATTAAGTTTTGAACAGCAAGATATTTTAAAGTGCTGTATCGTTTTAAAAG
>JAYVKY010000063.1:0-9921 GCA_043767965.1 Pseudobdellovibrionaceae bacterium | reverse complement strand
TGAATTTCAGCCCAAATTATTACAAAAATATAATGATTTAAATTCAAAAAAAATTTCTGGTAATGTGAAAATCACTGATGAAAATATTTTCGAATCGTGTTTGCCGCGCACTTGGTTATTTGCCGACGGGTCTGCATTTATTCATCATATTAAACTTGTCAGACAAGCACGTAATGCGGCCTTGCCCGAAACTCTTTTAACTGTGCCGTTAATGTATCAAGCCGAATGTGGTCGGTTCTTGGCTCCGACTGAAAATATTCCGCAAATTGATTTCGCACATGGCACAGACTTTGAGGCCGAAGTCGGTGTGATCGTTGATCATGTGCCTGCGGGAATTTCTGCTGAAGATGCATTAAAGCATATTAAATTATGCGTGATTTTAAATGATATTTCGCTGCGCGGATTAATCCCTGCAGAACTTGCTAGTGGTTTTGGATTTTTTCAAAGCAAGCCGAACAAAGCACTTTCACCATTTGCAGTGACAATTGATGAATTGGGTACGGCATGGCAACAGGGGCGCATTCATTTGCCACTTTTAGTTAATTATAACGGCCAATTTTTTGGTCGTCCGAATGCTAAAGAAATGTATTTTCATTTTGGTCAATTGATTGCTCATGCGGCTAAAACGCGTGATTTAGCGGCGGGTTCAGTGATTGGCAGTGGTACTGTTTCAAATGAGGACATGTCGATGGGTTCAAGCTGCCTTGTGGAAAAAAGGACACTCGAACAAATACATCAAAACGAGATTAAGACGCCTTACATGAGCGACGGTGATACGATAGAGATTAAGATGTTGAATGCAACAGGAGAAAATATTTTTGGCCGTATTTACCAAAAAGTTCAAAAAATTTAGCCAAATTATTTTTATAAAAGTCGGTTTATTTTTTATTCTTTCAAGCTGTACAACTTTGGATTTAACTTTACCGATTGCAGATCTTGAATCGCCACAACATCAAGGACGAAAAACAGGTTTTGGAGTCGAATTTACCGGAGCTACTGGTCAACAAATTCAATTAAGTAAAGATCCATCCGTGCGGCCCTTGAACACTGCGGTCGGTACAAAAAATACAGAGACAATCTTTATTACAAAACCAGGTTTAAATATTTATGCGTGGAATCGTTTTACATTTACCGGTGGTTTAATTGATTCAAAAAGTCCGTTTCTGAAAATGAAGGTTTCATTACTGAGCGGTTATCGTGAAGACGGCGAAGCCGGCCGCTGGCACGCATCGCTCGGAACTGAGGTCAGTTATCAGCGCGCGCAAAAATCGGGTTCGCAAAACGGAACAACTGCGACATCTGGTTTTCCGTGGAAGGGAACTTCAGATTTGCTTAATGGCAAAGTCGGCCTATCAATGGGTTATCAACGATGGAAAAGGTTCACTCCATTTATAGGTTATAATTACCAACAGTTTCAAACCTATGGTTCAATCGAACAAACTGCAGTCACCAGCGACGCCGGGGGGACGGCTTCGTTTCAACCAGAGATTGGTCGAATACAAACCTACGGACTAGGCATTGATTGGAAGCCAACTCCGACATTGTATATTATGCCACAGGTTCTAATATATAATATGAAGTGGTACGACAAAAATATCACTGATGTTGGTGGCTCGTTAAAAATCAGTTTTGTGCCAGTGCAGTAAATTTTGTCCATAATTAATCTATAGGTTGTGAAATGAAAAGTTATCAAACACATAATAATTTTTTTGAAAATGCTGACATTCTTAGGCAGCAATTTGTAACGAATTTTAAAAACCCAAGATCAACAGACGCAAAAAGATTTGTTTGGGATTACTGGTATTTCGAGGATCAATACCATTTGATTCGAACACCTGCAGTTTATTATTTTCAAAAAAAAATCTATTCTGAATTTCATTCAAATCTTGTGCAGTGGGGGCGTGAAAATCTGGGTTGTCATGATATTTCACCGCCCTGGCTCAGTTATTATGTCGATGGTTGTTTTCAAAATTTGCATTCAGATGTACCACACGGCCCATGGGCTTTTGTATATTCGCTGACAGAAAATCCTAAAAATTTTAGAGGTGGCGAGACCTTAATTTTAAAACCCGATGTATTAAATTATTGGCCCGGATTTCAAGATCAAAATGACCGTGAATACGATAGCTTCGTTGATCGGATTCCAGCGATATATAATCAATTGACTGTTTTTGACCCACGCTTTCCGCACGGTGTAACCGAAGTCAAAGGCACGCGTGACCCGTTGAAATCACGCATTGTTATGCATGGCTGGTTTGTTGAACCACGGCCCTATGTTGTTGGCGGGTTAACCACAGCGCAAACACAGAAAGCCTTAGATCCCGCATTTCTGGCGCTGAATCAAATATTATCTCAGATTGAAAATCTGCACGGCACATTATCATTAAGGTTAAATATTTCAGCCCTAGGCGCTGTACAAAGTTATCAGCTGGTTTCGAATACAGTGTTGTCTGTCTATGGCCATGCCGCAGATGAAAAATATTTGCAAAAAAATTTGAAGCAAATTTTCTCCAGTATTCAATTTCCAAAATCGAAGTCGGCGTCAAAAATCACTATTCCTTTGCTTTTTAAATAGTTGTTCCTAAAATCAATCTATGACACTGACGCAACTTTCATACATCGTAGCCGTTGATAAATTTAAAAATTTTGGTCACGCGGCTGACAGCTGTGGCATTACGCAACCCACGCTCAGCATGCAAATTCAAAAACTTGAAGACGAACTGGGACTTCTTTTATTTGATCGCAGCCATCAACCCATCAAGACGACTAAAATGGGGCAGACTTTAATTTTACAGGCACGTGTGATATTGAATGAATCACAAAAATTTAATGACCTTGTTCAAGAAAACAAAGGCGAGGTCAAGGGCGAAGTCAGTCTTGCGATTATTCCAACCCTGGCCCCGTATTTGTTGCCGTTATTTTTAAAAAAATTCAGTGATCAACATCCTGCTTTACAAATTAATGTTGAAGAATTGCAAACGCATCAAATTATAGAACGCCTAAAAAATAATTCTTTAGATATCGCGGTTCTGGTTACGCCGATTGACGATGATAAATTAATATCAACACCATTATTTTACGAACCGTTTCTGATTTATACCTCTGAAAAAAGCAGTTTGTACCAAAAATCTAAAATTGCACAAAGTGAATTGTCGGCCAGTGATATGTGGATGCTGACCGAGGGGCACTGTTTTCGTGACCAAACGCTGGCCATTTGCAAAAGCAAAAAAAAATCATCAGACGAGAAAAAAAATATTAAATTTGAAAGTAGCAGTTTAGAAACATTAAGACGAATGGTAGACCTTGAAAATGGCTTTACATTGATTCCATATTTGGCGTCCTTAGATCTATTGAATTCAAAAAAATTAAAAGAATTTACAAACCCAATTCCATTGCGCGAAGTCAGCCTTATTCATTCTTTGTTTTTTAAGCGTGATGCTTTAAAAAGTTCATTGATTGAATCAATTCAGAAATCTTTACCTAAAGAAATCCCGCATCTGCAAACAAAAAACTCACAAGTGATTGATTTGCCTTTTGGTAAAAACTAAATATTATATTTGATTTCAATTTGCGTGATAATATCGGGGTGAAGTGATTTTTTCACCGGACAAGAGTTCGCAATAAGTTCGATTTTGTGACGATAATCCGCAGTGATTGATTGTGGCATTTCAATAAAAGTTTTTAAAGACACAATTCGCCTTGGGCCATCAGTTGACATAACTTTTTCAACAGATATTTTTGCTCCGGTGGTATCAACGCCGTCGCGCTCTGCTACGATTGCGACAGTCGTTAAAATGCAAGTTCCGAAGGCTGTGGCCACAAGGTCCGTGGGTGAAAATTTTTCGCCTAGACCTTGGTTATCTTTAGGTGCATCAGTTTCTAAAACTGAGCCCGAGGGCTCATGAGTGGCTTGACAGTGTTTCTGTCCTTGGTATGTGGATGTAATTTTGACCATAAAGGTCCTCTTCTTTCCAGTTTGATAAATCGACACCAAGTGCAATTGAAATCACTTCGTTAATGTGTGAAACTTTGTGAAACCGCATTTGTGACTTTACTTCAGTTGGAACATCTTTTAAATCTTTTTCATTTTTGTCGCATAAAATCACATCTGTCACACCAGCCCTATGGGCAGCAATAATTTTTTCTTTGATGCCGCCGACGGGCATCACCTTGCCGCGCAAACTGATTTCGCCAGTCATTGCCATTTTGGGATTTACACTTTGTCGCGATACCAAGGATGCTAAAGATGACAAAATAGTAATCCCTGCTGATGGGCCATCTTTAGGGATGGCTCCAGAGGGCACATGCAAATGAATATCAAATTTATTAAAATCAAAGGTTGGCGCTAAAACATTTAACCTAGCTTTAACTAATGATTTTGCAATTTGTGCAGACTCTTTCATCACTTCGCCCAATTGACCGGTGATAATCATATCGCCCTTCCCTGGCACAAGCGCGGTCTCTATAAATAAAATGTCTCCGCCGACAGGCGTCCAGGCAAGGCCGGTAACAACCCCGGGGCTAGCGATGATATCCGTGACTTCATTTTGAAATCGTTCCTGACCAAGGATGTCTTCAAGATCATTGATTTCAATTTTTACTTGAAGGGTTTCATCTGATTTATTACGAATAACTTTCTCGGCGGCGTAGCGGCACATCTGAGCAATTTTTCGTTGCAGTTCGCGAACACCGGCTTCGCGTGTGTAATGTGTAATTGTTTGCAGTAATGTTTCATCGCTGATTTGAACCTGCTCTGCTGTCAGCCCGTGTTCTGAAATTTGTTTGGGGATTAAATGCGATTTTGCAATATGAAATTTTTCAGACGTTGTATATCCTGACAAATCAATGACTTCCATTCGATCAAGCAACGGCAACGGAATGCCTTCTAAGCTGTTTGCTGTAGCGATAAAAAAGACATTTGATAAATCAAATGCAGTATCTAAATAATGATCCACAAAAGTTGTGTTTTGTTCAGGATCTAAAACCTCAAGCATTGCAGAGGCCGGATCACCCGAATACCCGCGAGCCATTTTGTCAATTTCATCCAATACAAATACGGGATCATTTTCGCCAGATTTTTTTAGTGCAGCAATAATTCGACCAGGTAAAGCGCCGATATAAGTACGACGATGGCCGCGAATTTCCGATTCATCACGAATTCCTCCAAGACTAATTCTTTGATATTTTTTATTTAATGCTCGGGCAATACTTTGCCCCAAAGATGTTTTACCAACCCCTGGCGGGCCGATAAATAATAAGATTGACCCATGTTTGTCTTTTTTCATCTGTAAAACAGCTAAATGTTGCAGTATTCTTTTTTTAATTTTATCAAGACCGTAATGATCTTGATTTAGAATTTCTTCAGCTTTGTTAATGTCAAATTCGGAATGAGTTGATGATTTGTCCCAAGGTAGGGATATCATTAAATCAAGGTGTGACCTGATCATTTGATGTTCAGGTGATTGGGAATTCGAATTTTCTAATTTTTTCAGTTGCTGATCAGCCAATTCACTGGCTTCTTTAGGCAAATTCGCAGATTCAATTTTTAAACGATAATCATCCGTGATAGAAGCTTCGCTGCCTTCGCCCAGTTCATCTTTGATGGTCTTCATTTGTTCACGTAAAATATGATCGCGCTGACTTTGCCCCATCTTTGAATTTAATTTTTGTCGGATATCTTGTTGGATGTGCAAACTGTCTTTATAATTTTGTAAGAGATTTAATAAATGCATGACTCTGATCTTCAGATTTGACATTTCTAAAATATTTTGTTTTTCAGCCAAGGCAATTTCAGCATTAGCCGCTGCTAAATGCGATAATAATGATAAATCCTCAATGCCTGCGATCAGCTCTTGAACTTGGTCTGTATTTCCGGGAATTAATTTTAAAACTTCTCGTGAAATTTGACGCAAGCTATTTAATAGGGCCGACTGAGTGGCCAGGTCGATATCAATAACATCATCAATTTGTTCCGCATAGGCCTCAAAAATGTCGCTCTCTGCTTTAAATGATGAAACCTTCATGCGGTAATAACCTCGTACGACGATAAAATAACCCGAATCATGTGTACCTTTTATGGATTCGATTTTACAAAGCGTTCCAATGTTATTTAAATCATCAGTATTTTCAACATTTTGATCGGGATGGGTTTGTGATAAAGTCAGTATCCAATTATTTTTTAATGCAGCACGATCAACAGCTCTTACGCTTTTGTCGCGTCCAACACGTAAAGCTTGAGTTACGCCTGGGTATAAAACAGTATTTTTTAAAGGCAGAACCGGTATCGCACCAATAGGCATAGACATAGAAAACTCCTTATTAAAGGTTTCATTTGTAAATATGCGGCGCTTTTAAATTTCGTCAAGGTAACAATATCTGTTACATTTAAACTGTTTACAAAATTTGCTATGCCGAGCATTGTCAGGCTGATCATTTTCATCATATAAACAGTCATGAAGAAAACAGGATATTTTTTAGTATTTAGCGTACTCATTTTTTTGTTTAATAGCTGTACGCAATCTAAAGAAATTGGAAGTGCTAAAAATCCACTTAAATTTTATTTAGTTCCGGCCCAAGATATGATGACTCTTCAAGAATCAGGCAAGATTTTAAAAAAATATCTTGAAACAGAACTCGACATGCATGTGTCGGTCGAATTACCAACAAGTTACATTGCCGTGATCGAAGCTTTCGGTTCAAAGCGTGCAGATGCGGCGATTTTAAATACGTTTGGTTATATTTTGGCGCATGAAAAATATGGTGCTGTTGCAAAACTAAGGCTCGTCAACCGTGGTCGCGATGAATATTACGGCCAAATCATCGCACACAAAGATGGTCCTAAAAGTATCAAAGAATTAAATAATAAAAAATTTGCATTTGTCGACCCCGCATCAACATCGGGGTATTTATTGCCTACGCGCTTGTTCAAGCAAGAAAATATCAAATTGAAAGAACATGTTTTTGCGGGCCACCATGATTCTGTTGTGATGGCCGTATATCAACGCAAAGTCGATGCGGGTGCCACATTTTATACTCCACCCGACGAAGACGGTACACCTAAAGACGCCCGCTGGATCGTGCGCGCCCAATACCCAGATGTTTTTGAAAAAATTAAAATCTTAAAATTAACGGGCCCTATTCCCAACGACCCGCTGACATTACGCAAAGATTTGCCCGAAGAATTAAAAATAAAAATAGTCAACGCCCTAAAAAAATATATTAAAACTGATGAAGGTAAAAAAGTTCTGATGGACATGTACCACATCACAGATTTCAAAGAAGCAAATGACAAAGATTACGATACCATTCGCGGATACTTGAAAGATCTTGGTAAAACAGCCCAAGATTTTATGAAGTAATAAGGAAGCTAGATTATGGCACACTCACAAAACAAATCTTTGTCGTATAAATCAATGATGGCCTTAACAGCCTTGGGGGTCGTGTACGGCGATATCGGCACAAGCCCTTTATATGCACTTAAAGAGGCCTTCTTGCACAGTCATACTCAGGCAGGTTCTGATAGTATTTTTGGAATTTTATCTTTAGTTTTTTGGGCGTTAATGATTGTGATTACTTTAAAGTATCTTATTTTTATTTTAAAAGCCGACAACAATGGCGAGGGTGGTATTTTAGCTTTAACATCGTTAATAAATTCGATGGATGTTAAATTTTTTGGTTTTTTGCATGCTAAAAAAGTTTTACTTTTGCTGGGCGTTTTCGGCGCGGCTTTTTTATATGGCGACGGAGTCATTACACCAGCGATTTCTATTCTGAGTGCGGTTGAAGGTCTTAGTATTATTACGCCGGTATTTAACCCCTATATTATTCCGATTACGATTTTAATTTTAATAGGGTTATTTTCTTTTCAAAAAAATGGTACAGCCGCATTGGGTAAAATTTTTGGCCCAATTACTTTGCTTTGGTTTTTAGTGATTGGTGGCATTGGCCTGTCACATGTGATCGCAAATCATGAAATATTAATTGCCGTAAACCCCATGTACGCAATTCGATTTTTAATGAGTAACATTTCGACCGGGTTTGTGGTTTTAGGCTCGGTTTTTCTGGTGGTTACAGGCGGTGAAGCTTTGTATTCAGATTTGGGGCACTTCGGTGCCAAGCCCATAAAGCTTGCGTGGTTTGTGGTGGTTCTTCCGTGTTTATTATTAAATTATTTTGGTCAGGGCGCATTTTTAATGAATCACCCCGAGGCCATCGAAAACCCATTTTTTTTAATGGCGCCGGAATGGATTTTAATACCACTTGTTCTGTTGGCAACTCTTGCGACAACAATTGCATCACAAGCGTTGATTACCGGTGTGTTTTCAATCACTTTGCAAGCCATTCAGCAAGGGTATGTGCCACGCATGTTGATATCGTACACTTCCGCCGAAGAGATTGGCCAAATTTATATTAAAAGTATTAATCGAATTCTGATGGTCAGTTGTATTTTATTGGTCTTGTTATTTAAGTCTTCAAGCAACTTAGCGGCAGCCTATGGTATTGCAGTTACTGGCACGATGATCATTACAACAATTTTATTTTATTTTATTGCCATACAAAAATGGAAATGGAATTTTTATTTAACGACAGTATTATGTTTATTATTTGCTGTTGTAGATTTAATTTTCTTAAGTTCAAATATGCTTAAAATTTTTGATGGTGGATGGTTTCCATTATTCATTGGTGTGTGCGGTTTTATCTATATGACGACATGGAAGACCGGCCGATATATATTGGGGTTATATTTAAAAGAAAAAATTATGCCGATGAATGAATTTTTTCTTAAAGCCCAATCAGATAAAATTCATCTGATTGAGGGCACAGCGGTTTACATGAATCGTAATCAACATTTAACCCCGTATGCTTTGATACACTTAACGGAACATTTTAAATGTCTGCATAAAAATATTGTTTTTATGACAGTCCTAACCGAGCAAAGGCCATATCTTAAAAATGAGGACCGTTATTCGATTAACAATATTTTTGAAAATGGTTACCAGATTGTTATTCGATATGGTTATCTAGAACAACCAGATATACCAAAGGTGCTTAATGAAATAAAAATTCAAAATCCAATTTTTGAAACAATTTTTCAACATGACAAAGTATCATTTATTTTAGGTCGCGAAAGTATTATTGCCACAAACAAGCCTGGCATGGCTTTGTGGCGCGAGAAAATATTTATTATTCAGGCTAAAAATGAAATGCCAGCGACACAGTATTTTCAATTACCAAGTGATCGGGTTATCGAGGTTGGTACTCAGGTTGCTTTATAAAGCCAGCTGGTGAGTTGGCTTTATAAAATTAATTATACTTTCTAAGTAGGGCTTTAACCAAACCCTTTACTTCCACTTGTTGTGGTTGATACCACATTGAAGTTAGGCGGGGGTTCGCAGGGCGTAATTCAACAACTTTGTCTGTGGGATGAATTTGTGGATTTTTTTTGTGAAAAAATCTTTTCACAGTGGCTTCTTGTTCAATACTTGCGACAACAAGGTCGCCGTCACGTGCTGCTTTTTGTGAAAGAACGACAAGAAAATCACCATCAAAAATACCCTCTTCGATCATCGAGTCGCCTTCGACCTTTAAAGCAAAATAGTCACCTGGCGTTTTCATCATTGCAATGGGCACATCCATGAATTCGTTATCTTCAACGCGTTCAATCGGAGAGCCTGCGGCCACGCGCCCTAAAAATGGAATCGCAAGAACCTTCGAAGAGTCTTCATGATCTGTTGTTAGGTGGGAAGACTGACCGAGGAAGTGACCTTTCGAAGATTCTTTTGATTCATTTAAACGGCTATTTAAATTACGATGAAAATCTTGTGCTGAATGTATGAGATGAATAGCACGCTTTTGATTTTGAGGAATTTGAACATAACCTTTGCTTGAAAGTTGTTTCAAATAATTCTGAACAGAATTAAA
>JAYVKY010000062.1:0-2404 GCA_043767965.1 Pseudobdellovibrionaceae bacterium | reverse complement strand
TTCGTGCTAAACTGTCGATATCAATCGAAGCTGGTGAATTGGAAGCAATTTAAAATCTATTGGCCCATCGCTATTTTTATTTTTTGAATCAAACGAACTTCATTTTGTCTAACGGCTTCACGCGAGATCCCATATTTTTCACCGATCTCTTGTAAGGTGAGTGGTTCATCATTTAAAATACGTTCAGACAGTAATATTTTTTCTTTATCATTGAGTGAATCATAAATTTGATCGATAGATTTTTTTAAGATAATAATTTGTTCTTCAAGAGCCATTTGATCATCTAATGGCAGGCTTCCGTCGTCTTTTTTCAACAAGGATCCTAATGAAACAGAATCGTCATCACCTATGGGCTTATCAAGACTAACGTCTCGGCCGGACAGGCGTTTTGACATTTCAACAATTTCATCTTCAGGTATTCCTAATTTTACAGAAAGCTCTTTTAGGCTCTCTTCGGACATCATTTTTTCAAGATCTTGTTTTTGTTTTTGAAGTTGGTAAAAAAGTTTTCGTTGGTTAGCTGTTGTGCCAATCCGAACCATTGAAAACTGGCGCATCAAGTACTCTTGTATATAGCCGCGAATCCACCATACAGCATATGTAATTAAACGTGCACCTTTAGAAGGATTGTACTCTTTTACCGCATGCATAAGGCCGACATTGCCCTCTTGAATCAAATCAATCATGCGTGACGAAAATTTTGCGTATTCGGCGGCTATCTTTACTACAAAACGTAAGTTTGCTTGCACTAATTTTTGTGCAGCAGCGGGATCTTTCGTTTCAAAATATTTTTGTGCAATTTTTAATTCTTCTTCTTTCGAAAGCAAGGGATACTTTCGAAGTTCATTCAAGTACATCGATAAAGAATCTTTTGATCGAATGACCAAATCTTTTGATTTTTTTAATTTTTCTTCGTCGATAATTAAACTATTATCATCTGCAATTATATTGGTTGGTTCAGGCAATTGATCTGGGCCAAGAGGCATTGGTTGGTCAATAATTTCATGGTTGTCATCAACCAGTTCTGCGACAACTATTTTGGCATTCTTTGTTGAATTGCGAGAAGACTTTTTTTTAGCCATTTTAATCTACGACCTTTATGATTAACTCAATACTTTTTTAAAAGCTTTTTCAATTTCATCTTTGATTTTGCCTTTAAATAAAGATAGTGCAAAAGGAAGGTCAACTTCAATATGAACCTGACTTTTCTTATTGGCTTCAGACGTGATATTTAAAACAGCTTTAAATTGACTGCCATTCAAAGCACAACTTTTGCGAGCCTCGTCAAAAGTACAGGCCAGCTTTGGATCAAATTTTTTAAACGTATTTTCCGAACTTAAAAATGTTTTGATTTTATCAAAAGTATTTTGTGGATCTAGTGGTACAGATATTTGAAAATTAAATTTTGACATAGTCGAGTTTTACATCCTTCAAGCTTTGCTTGGCATATGCGCTTAATATAACATCTTTTTATTTGTCCTGTCAGTCCAATTGTGCGATTCTATCACCTATGAAATTTGTTAAAGAATTAAAGCGAACGAATTACTGTGGCGAATTAACTGGCAAAAATGCAGGTCAAAAAGTTGTAATTATGGGCTGGATTGATTCCCGCCGCGATCACGGAAATCTTGTTTTTATCGATTTGCGCGACCGTGAAGGAATTATTCAAGTTGTACTTGACCCCAATAATGCCCTGACAACATCAGCGAAAGATTTTCGTGGTGAATACGTGGTGGCGATCGAGGGTTTAGTCAAACTACGCCCTGATGGTATGAAAAATGTAAAAGTGAAAACTGGCGAAATCGAAGTTGAAGCTTTGCGCTGTGAAATCTTAAATCAGGCAGCCACAATTCCATTTCGCCTAAATGATGAAAATGTAAACGAGGTCCTACGTTTAAAATATCGTTATCTTGATTTGCGTTCAGAACGTTTGCAAAACCACATGATAATTCGTCATAAAGTTGCACAGTTAGTACGAAAATTTTTAACTGAAAACAATTTTTTAGAAATTGAAACTCCAATTTTATTTAAATCGACCCCAGAAGGAGCTCGTGATTATTTAGTCCCATCGCGCGTGAACCCTGGGAACTTCTATGCTCTTCCACAGTCACCACAAATTCTAAAGCAATTGTTGATGGTTTCTGGTTATGATCGTTATTTTCAAATTGCCAGATGTTTTCGCGATGAAGATTTACGCGCCGACCGTCAGCCCGAATTTTCACAAATAGATATGGAGATGTCATTTATTGATGTCGAAGACATCCTTGATTTAAACGAGCGAATGCTTAGATTAATCTGGAGTGAAATTAAGGGACAAGAAATCCCACCTTTAAAGCGGATGACGTATTTTGAGGCCATGGACAAATATGGTTGCGACAAGCCAGATACTCGTTTTGGTCTGGAA
>JAYVKY010000061.1:0-6899 GCA_043767965.1 Pseudobdellovibrionaceae bacterium | reverse complement strand
GAGTTTTGTCAGCATGTCACCAACAATAAATTCTGAAGCCAATTTCATCGTTCCATTGACAGTTAAAATTGGGTGGTTTGGCGTCAATTTCAGCTCGGACCCTGATTTCATTTTAAAAATAATGATATCATGATTCGAGTCAAAAAGTTCTGTCATCCATTTTTCAACATCCATTGTTTTTACTGCGGGCTTATTTAAACCATTTTCAGAATTAACAACATAAATCGATTTTATTTTTTGTGTTAAACTTTCTAAGAACGTTACACGCTTTGGCTTGTTATTCACTTCAACTAAAATTTGCTGTTCTGGCGTTGCACAGCCTGAAACACAAACCGCACCAACAACAACATTTGCAGGAACTGCACACGAATCCGCGACGTTCGAGGGCGCTATCCACGGTGTATTATTTGTTGGATCAATGAATGTTGGATACAATCGTCGCGTAGCATTCTCTGAAGCTGTTGAAGTTAATGTCGTGTTCACCTGCTGAAGACCCCAAATATCTGTTCCTGTATAACTGACATTTTGAAAACGATTCAGGAAAACATCCACAGTTAGAATAGTCCCACGACATTTTTGCATCCAAGCATAACGTCCTTCTGCGCCCTGCTGAGTTAAGCTGTCATGAGAGCATCGAACTGTTGTGAAATCTTTGCAGTAGTTTGTGTAACCCCATGCACCGACTGTTCTTTGTGTGTCAATTAAAGCATCAGCATGATTAACACATTTATAATTGTCTGTAATTGTTGTTTGACGAGTTCCAATCACAATACCTATTTGATTGCTCGGGCATGCCGAACAGCTTCCGCTTTCTTCGTCATCATATCGCACGCGACTGTCGACTAAAGTTGGATTTGCATCGCAAACACGTGATGCTGGTCCTTTGGTAATTTCTGAACAAAAAGAATCAGCAACGACGGCTCCAGTATCTTCATTTTTGCAAGTGTAATTAATTGTTTGAGCTCCTCCACAATTTGCGGAGCATGCCGAAACATCTATTTCTGACCAAATATAAGTCGAACAAATTCCGGCAGTGAGTAGTGTTCCGGCGCCACAAGGTTGTGATTGGCATTGACCTTTTTGAATCAGCTCTGGCGTTTTTGATGTCAATACCCAGACTAAATCGTTGCCTACTTTTGTACATGTCCTGACATTTTTGTCTTTGTATGTATCGTCTCTAAAGCCCAAGTCACCGACTCCGCACATTTCTTTTATAGTATAAATATCGTCGTCTAATGTGCTGATTTGGCCTTCGACGGTACATAAACCTTCTGCTTGTGGCACTTCAGATTTTTTGTCGTCGGGTACTCCATCTATGATTTCGATATTTCGAGTCAATGTTAAAAATACTTCGCCATCTTTATCGATCAGTCTTGACGTTATTAAATACCAACCTTTTTTTGCATACGAGTGTAACGTTAATTGGTCACTAACCTCTGTTTGGCCATCGCCGTAGCTCCATTCGATTGAAGCAACTTGATCTAAAATACATTTTGGCAAATTGACATAGATCGGAATTTTTTGATTCACAAATCCTTTGGTCTGGCTGGATAATTCCGCAGACTCGACGGGACAGATTGCAGCATTTATTTCAGGTGTCGCTGACTTTTCTTGAATCACAATTGTGTGTCTGAGCGGTTGCGAATTTGAGTATGTCCCACTTGTTTTGACTAAAATTTCATATACACCAGCCGCTAGAAAAGTGTGCGTTTGAGAATTTACACCAAATTCAGTTGGTGTGGTGTCTTTAAAATTCCACTCGGCTTTGTCCAGTTTTTCTGCATTGGGTGTCACAACAGTAAAATTGTAAGATTCATTCACCCAGCCTAATGATGGGCCCATAATATTTAATTGTTTTGATTCAACAGCACAGACAGCCTTGTTCTCAGGAACGGGTGTTGCGCAATAACTGTCTGCGACGACGACCTGATGATATTCACGGTAAACTTTCCCGTCTTTGTCGACCACATCTGCACGGACAACATAAACACCTGGGTAGGCGTATTCGTGTTGATAAATTAAATGACGTGATTCAACAGCTGGACTTCCGTCGCCTGCTGACCAAATCATGGACTTCAGATTTTCACAGTCGTCAATATTTGTAATGCTATATGTACCCATTTGATTGACGTACCGAGTATCAGGTCCACTGATACTTAAATCTCTTTGACTTAAATCTCCTGCATTTTCACGACATTCAAAAACAGCGGGCTTAAGATCAATAACATTTTTGTCTAGCCTCTGAAAATTGCCTTTGGAACAGTTTTGAAAAGCCAAAGCTACCAAAAAAAAACCCATTGCAAGTGATAAAATTATTTTGAATTTTGCTTTCAACATATTAGACAATAGAATAAGCTTTGGCATAGTTCACCCCCATACCTACTTATCGGCGGCGATGAGAGAAGCTTTACACAAAAAATTGTTTTTAAATATACAGGAAACAGTAACTATAAATAATTTTGCCATTTTCCATTATATCGCCAATAGCCGTAAAAAGATTAAAAATGCGTCTCGATATGAGTCGCATAAGAATTGATTCGAAACCTATTCAACCATCCCCAGCCAAGCAATTAACGATTGCACCGGCTGCCCGTTCGCACCGCCCGCTGAAATTGCACCTGTGGATTTATCAGACCAGCTGTAAATATCCAGATGGGCCCATTTCACACCACGGACAAATTTTTCTAAAAATAATGCAGCCGTTATAGCCCCGCCGAAGCCGTCGGCTGAATTTCTGAAATCGGCAAAATTTGAATTTAATGAATTTGCATATTTTTGAATTAATGGCATACGCCAGTGTGGTTCAGCTGAAAGTTGACCGGCCTTTAAAATTTGTTCAGATAATTTTTCATCGTTTGAAAAAAGACCTGCAACATCAGCACCTAACGCAACTTTGATTGCGCCCGTCAATGTTGCTACGTCGATTAAATATTCAGGTGTTTCTTTTTGTGTGACGGCCACATCCATGACGTCCGCTAAAACCAATCGGCCTTCGGCATCTGTGTTATCAATTTCAACCAGATGGCCAGCTCTGGATTTATAAACATCGCTGGGACGCATAGAATCTGCATCGACTGAATTTTCAGCCAAGGCTAAATAAAAATCACAGGCACGATTATATTTCGTAGCATCCGCCCAAATTGCCAACCCTAAAACAGCAGCGCTTCCACCCATATCCTTTTTCATCAAACGCATACCACTTGACGGCTTAAGATCTAAACCGCCCGTGTCAAAAGTGATCCCCTTACCAACAAAGGCAATTGGCTTTTTACTTTTAGAACCTTTTGGCCGATATTTAATATGAATCATTTTCGGTTTGTCTTTTGAGCCCTGACCTACAGCAACAAGCAAATTCATATTTTCTTTTTTACATTTTTCATAATCCCAGACTTCGATAGTTGATGATTTTGAAAATGAAAGTTCATTTTTAATCATTAACTCAATTGTTGATGGATTGACTGCGTTTGGTGGAAGATTCACCAAATGTCTGGCAAAATTAATTGCTGTGGCTTTTTTTTGAGCTTTCAAAACCAGATCTGATTTTATTTTTAATGCCGACTTGAAGGTAATTTCTATGTTTCTTTCGGTTTTATTTTGTATGGTTTGTAAATAAATATACGAGGCCAACTCACTACCCACAATAAAACCTTGTATTGCATCTAAAGACAAATTGCCCAGATCGACCGAAACATTTTTAACTTTCAATGCTTTGAACTGCGATACCAGACCACCAGCTTGATCACGCATCCAGCCATAAATCGTTTCTGCAAAAAAACCGCCCTGTGATTTGGGGTGTTGATTTTCATTGGCAAAAAATATCCAGACCGGACCGAATATTCCCATAAAATGAATTGTTTTTTTAGATTGATCTAAAATTGTTTTTTGCTGACTTGAATGCGCATGGGTTTCTACGATGGTCTGTACGACAAGTTTAAATTTTTTAAATTTATCGGCGCTAAATACGTACACAAAACTATCAAACCCCTTAGGTACCGTCTTAGGTTGGCCTAAATTAAATTTGATGAAAGGCGTTAAAACAGTGTCAATATTCATATTTTTTCCTCGCTGTTAAATCGAAATCTATGATCTAATATAACGGATAGGACTTCAATGCCAAAATTAACACAGAAAATAAATTTAACTTTGAAATTAACCATCGGCTTGCTAAATGCAGAAAATTTATTTCTATTATTTGAACAACCCTTGCCTAAAAACTATTTAATGCTTGAAGAAAACCAATGGCAAAAATTATCACAATCCGTTTATGACAATAAGCCTTTATTTAAAACCAAACAAATTGCACAGACAATTAAAAATATGAACCTCGATATCTTGCAATTGACTGAAGTTGGTGGCCTTGAATCATTAAAAAATTTAAATAAGTATTTCCTGGATGATCTCTATTCGCCGATTCTGATCGAAGGCAATTCTGATCGCAGCATTGACGTGGGTTTCTTAATCCGTAAAACCAGTCATTTTTATTTTGACCTGATGACACACAAAAATCGCTCGATTGATTTTTTATATCCTCATGAAAGACTTTCGAAAAAAACGAATTACCCACCCAAAATAATCAGCCACAAAATGTCACGCGATTGTGCCGAACTGAGGCTTTTTAAAAAAGATGTGAATCGTCCGTTCTTGATTTTATTATTGACCCACTTGAAATCACCGCTGGACCCTGAACGCATTGATCCCGCAGGCACAGAGCGTCGTACTGCTGAACTTAAAACCTGTGTAAATATCTACAACGAATTAAAAATAGAATTTCCCCATTGTCCAGTGATGCTGTCGGGGGATTTTAACGGCAATGCGTCTAAAACGAATACAGAACCTGAGTTCACTGATCTTTATTTGAAAACCGATTTGATTGATGTTTTAGAATTGGCCCAAGTTCCTGCCCCAGAAAGATCGACTTTTATTCAAATTAAATCAGGTTTAAGATCTGAGGGCCGACAGATCGATTATTGTTTTGTTCCCGAAATCCTGCAACAGAATGTCGTCATTTCGTCAGCAAAAGTTTTTGAGTTCCAAGATGAATTTGGCTCTAACCTAAAACGCCCCGAGACCATAGAACAAAAGATGGCTTTACCCTCAGACCACTACCCACTTATTTTTACTGTTGAAAATATACTTCTTTGATGAGACCCTTTTTATATCGAAAGGTTAAAATGGTTGCATATGAGTCTTAAAAAAGTTTTAACCACAGATATCGCAGTCAATGTTGTGACTGCATATGTCCCGTCAGAATCTGATCCCGCACAAAAAAATTATTTCTTTGCCTATAAAATTCTAATTAAAAATAATGGCAATCTGCCTGCACAATTGATGAGTCGCCACTGGAAAATCACAGACGCCTTCGGCCATACCGAAGAAGTCCGTGGCCCCGGCGTCGTGGGCTTACAACCACGCATTATGCCCGAACAAACGTTTGAATACGAAAGCGCTTGTCCGTTAACAACAAGTACGGGCAGTATGTCTGGCACTTATCATTTCACCGATGATAACGGCGAAACTTTTAACATCGACATCCCTGAATTTTTCTTGGTGTCACCACAGGCGATTCATTAAAGCCATCATAAACTATATATCTTCAACAGCCACTCAGACAGCGACGTCACTTTGATTCCATTTTTTTCAGAATTTCGGTCTAAATTTAAAACCAATTGCAGGTTTTTTTCTGGATTAATTTTTTCTTTTAAATATATGAGCGACGAACTTATTGTTGTATCTGAAGTTTTAACTTCGATACTTAATTTGGGCTTTGTTCTTTCTGCAACAACAAAATCAACTTCACGTTTTTGTTTGTCTCGGTAATAAAATAATTGATAGTCTTTGCCTTCGGTATCACGTTTAAAATGACAGTACTTTAATAGCGCGCAGGCCACTAAATTTTCAAGCCTGGCACCATCACCATTTGTGGCCGCAGCGCAATCATAAAAATAATATTTGGATTATTTTTTTAAACTATTTGAAAGCCTATACGAATACGGGGGGACCCTAAAAATAACATACAGCCTTTCGAGGACTTCAATCCACTTTTTTACGGTTGGTGCAGATACACCCAGCTCGCTAGATAAATTGTCAAAATTGATTGTGCCTTCAACACGATCCCTGAGCAGCTCTATCAAATGACTGATGCCTTGAATTGAATTTGTTTTACTGAGGTCCCGAAGGTCTTCTTGCAAGACCAGATCAAAACGATCTTGCCTGACGCGCTCTGCATTTTTTGGATTTAAAAAGGCTTCTGGAAAACCGCCCGCATTCAAAAGCATCTCTGTTGTTTTCAAAGGGTCTTTTTGATTAAAAAATTGATGCGCTTCTGCGATATCAATTGGATGCAGCCTGTAATGAAAAAACTGCCGATCAGAGCATCGCCACTTTTTCTGAATGTATCCAGCTTTGCACTGCCCGTGACTAAAATCGGAGGCTTGTTTTGATATTCATCAAAAACACCCTTTAAAAAATTCTTCCAAGATTTATATTTATGAAGTTCATCCAGAATAATTAATTTTTTATCCTTGTCCCATTCGCAATTTGTGATGATTTTCTTATGTTTACTGATATCCTAGTTTAAATATTCAAAATCGCCATCAATTAAATGCTTGGATAAATAAGATTTACCCGACTGCCTGGGCCCCGACAGAAACACCATTTTTTGTGATAAATCTTTTAATATGTGCTCTGATATATATCGCATACCCTATAAGTTAGCACATAACTATTCTAAAGTCAATTTTAGAATAGTTATAGCGATTTCAACATGAATTCAATGGCTTCAAACATCACATTAAACAACATCGAGGGCCTACCCTCATTTGGAATAAGCTGCCCTGGCAACAATGGCACATGAATGAACACAGATTTTAAATCTGGATATGTTGATAAAGTTTTAAAAT
>JAYVKY010000060.1:0-2140 GCA_043767965.1 Pseudobdellovibrionaceae bacterium | reverse complement strand
ACATTGTTATCTGAAGCATTTCCTTTTTTTCAAGTTGTTGATATCAAAGAGTTCTTGTTCGAAACGGAGTGGACTCCGCTTTTTGAAAACCCAAAATATGGTATTTTACCATTAGTCACGGGTACACTGATGACCACAGTGATTGCCTTATTGATTGCAATTCCGTTTGGTTTAATTACGTCTGTTTATTTAAGTGAATTTGCAACTGCAAAAATGCGCGAGGTATTTAAGCCGCTTTTAGAATTATTGGCCGCAGTACCCACAGTTGTTTACGGATATTTTGCTATGCTTTTTGTGACGCCCTTATTACAAACAATATTTCCAGATCTAGGTGCCTTTAACGCCTTATCAGCAGGGCTCGTGATGGGAATTATGATTATTCCTTATGTCAGCAGTCTGTCTGAAGATGCAATGCGGGCGGTGCCACAAAGCCTACGTGAGGGCAGCCTTGCCTTGGGGGCATCGAAATTTCAAACATCATTTCAAGTTGTCGTGCCCTCGGCATTTTCAGGAATTGCCTCGGCCTTTGTGCTGGCGATTTCTCGTGCCATCGGCGAGACAATGGTTGTAGCCATTGCTGCGGGCCTTCAGCCACGTTTTTCATTGAACCCCACAGAATCGACAGCCACACTGACAGCCTATATTGTACAAGTCAGTCTGGGCGATTTACCGCATGGATCCATCGGCTATCAAACAATTTATGTGGCGGGCTTAACATTATTTGTTTTTACCTTTTCTTTAAACCTTATCGGTCAGCGCATACGCTCGCGTTTAGAAAAAAAGGTGAAGTAAATGAATTTAGGCTTAAAAGAGTTAGGCTCTAAAAATTTAGGACTAAAAAACCTAACTCAGAAAATTAAATTTCAAGATTTTATTTTTAGATTCACTGGTCTGATTATACTGATTTTTTCATTCTCGGTTTTAATTGCTTTGATTTTAGATATGTTTAAAACAGGCTACCCACGTCTAGATCAAATGTTTTTTGTCTCATTCCCCTCGAGGTTTCCTGATAAAGCGGGGATTTTATCGGCATGGGTGGGAAGCCTTTCAATTGTATTGGTTACAGCCCTTATGGCGATTCCGTTGGGTGTGGCCACCGGGATTTATCTTGAAGAGTACGCAAAAAAAAATTGGATCTCAAAAATTATTGAACTCAATATTTTAAATTTGGCGGGTATTCCTTCAATTATTTATGGCATTATGGCGCTTTCGATGTTTGTTTATCAATTTCAATTGGGTCAAAGTATTTTAACAGCAGGTATGACTTTAGGTTTATTAGTGCTGCCAATTATTATTGTGACCACCCGCGAAGCGATCAGAACAATTCCAGCCCACATACGTGAAGCTTCGTACTCGGTAGGGGCAACAAAATGGCAAACAATCAGGTATCATATTTTACCTTATAGTTCGGGGGGAATCATGACAGGTGTTGTGATTGCATTATCACGTGCCATTGGCGAAACCGCGCCATTGATTACAGTTGGAGCTTTGGCCTTTATTGCATTTTTACCAACGTCACCCATACTGACTTCGGCACCGTACATCAGTTTTCAGTGGTTGTCCGATCCATACACAGTGATGCCGATACAAATGTTCAATTGGATTTCACGACCACAAGAAGAGTTTCACATCAACGCGGCAGCGGCTGGGATTGTTTTATTGTCAATGACTTTGGTTTTAAATATAGGTGCCATTTTAATTCGGTATCGTTTTCGAAGAAAATATCGGTGGTGACATGCAGAATGATTTAAAAAACCAATCAATCCAACACGGCGTGAATATGAAAGCTGAAGTTCGTAATTTAACTTTTGGTTATACCTCTGAAAAAAATGTTCTTAATTCTGTTTCTATGCCCATATACGAGAAATCAGTGACGGCACTGATTGGGCCTTCGGGTTGTGGTAAGACAACATTACTGCGTTGTTTTAATCGAATGCATGATTTATACGGAGCTGTAAAATATCAAGGGCAAATTATTTTGCAGCCTTCGGGTTTTGATATTCTTTCAAAAGACATTGATCCCCTTGAGGTACGGTTAAAAATTGGGATGGTTTTTCAAAAACCTAACCCATTTCCGAAATCGATTTATGAAAATGTGGCCTACGGTTTAACAGTTCGTGGCATCAAAAAAAAATCTTAT
>JAYVKY010000059.1:0-3572 GCA_043767965.1 Pseudobdellovibrionaceae bacterium | reverse complement strand
GGTTTGCTTTTTTTGATTTTGCAATTCTAAATCTGCTCCTGCTTTTACGAGTAAATCAAAAATTTGGCTGTGACCTTTAAATACGACACCCATTAAAATCGTGCTACCTGAAATGTCGATTGAATTTACATCAGCACCTTGTGAAATTAAAAATTGCACCAAGTTGTAGTGGCCGTTGTACGCGGCCAGCATTAAGGCCGAGTGGCCTTTTTCGTTTTTTGAATTGATGTCGTAACCTGATTTTAAAATTTGCTCGACGTGCTCGGCTTGGCCGCTGCGTGCGGCTAAGTCGATTTCGTTTTGTTGATTCGTGACAGTTGTCGTTGGCATTGAAAGCTCCTTTATTTGATAAGATCAAATCGATCGGCGTTCATCACTTTTACCCAAGCACTCATAAAATCTTGAATGAATTTATTTTCATTGTCGTCTTGGGCGTAGACTTCAGAAATCGCGCGAATTTCAGCGTGCGAACCGAAAAGTAAATCAACTTTTGTTCCTGTCCACTTTTGTTTTCCGGAAGCGCGGTCGACTCCGACGTATTCGCCTTCAGTTGTTGTTGATTTCCATTCTGTTTTCATATCTAAAAGATTTACGAAGAAATCATTTGATAATCGCCCTGGTCGAGTTGTGAAAACGCCATGCTTGCTGTCACCAAAGTTTGCAGCAAGAACGCGAAGGCCACCGACTAAAGCTGTTGTTTCGGTGATTGTTAGACCTAGCAACTGAGCTTTGTCGACGAGCATTTCGGGTCCGTATTTTGTTAAACCACGGCCCGCGTAATTTCTAAATCCGTCAGCCATGGGTTCAAGTACAGCAAAAGAGTCAGCGTCGGTTTGTTCGTCTGTTGCATCTGTGCGGCCTGCAGTAAAATTAACTTTTACCTTTTTTCCGTTTTTGCGAGCGGCTTCTTCGATAGTAGCTGAGCCAGCAAGAACAATTAAATCGGCTAAAGATAATTTTTTCTTTTTATTTTTTGTGTTGAATTCAGTTTGAATTTTTTCTAGTTTCGCTAAAACTTTTTGTAAGCCAGCGGGTTGGTTCACTGCCCAACTTTTTTGTGGAGCCAAACGAATTCGCGAGCCATTTGCGCCACCACGCATGTCTGAACCACGATAAGTCGATGCCGAAGCCCAAGCTGTAGTCACAAGTTGGCTGATGCTTAAACCTGAACTTAAAACTTTTTTCTTGAGCGCTGTCACATCGGCGTCAGTTAATTTTGCAGCTTTTGAAGCGGGCAAAGGATCTTGCCAAATTAATTCTTCTGTCGGAACCTCAGGGCCCAAATATCTTGTTTTAGGGCCCATATCACGGTGAGTGAGCTTGAACCACGCGCGAGCAAATGCATCGGCAAACGCTTCTGGGTCTTTATGAAACTTGCGCGATACTTTTTCATATTCGGGATCAAATTTTAATGACAAATCAGCCGTCGTCATCATCGGCGGGCTTTTCTTTGCTGGATCATGTGCATCTGGAATCATATCTTGAGGTTCTGTTTTTTTCGGATGCCATTGGTGAGCTCCAGCTGGGCTTTTTGAAAGAACCCATTCGTATTTGAAAAGCATTTCGAAATAGCCGTTATCCCATTTTGTTGGATTTGGTTTCCATGCGCCTTCGATGCCGCTTGTTGTGGTGTGAACGCCTTTGCCTGATCCGAATTTATTTTTCCATCCAAGGCCTTGTTCTTCGATTGATGCGCCTTCGGGTTCAGTGCCCACAAGTTTTGGGTCACCGGCACCGTGCGCTTTTCCGAAAGTGTGACCGCCAGCAACCAGAGCCACAGTTTCTTCGTCGTTCATGGCCATGCGTGCGAAAGTATCGCGCACATCGCGGCCTGAAGCAACTGGGTCAGGGTTTCCGTTCGGGCCTTCGGGGTTCACGTAGATTAATCCCATTTGCACAGCAGCTAAGGGATTTTCTAAATCGCGATCGCCCGAGTAGCGGCTGTCGCCGAGCCAAGTTTTTTCAGAGCCCCAGTAAACATCTTCGTCAGCTTCCCAAACATCGGGGCGTCCACCCGCAAAGCCAAAAGTTTTAAAACCCATCGATTCAAGCGCTACATTTCCGGTTAATATCATCAGGTCGGCCCAAGAAATTTTATTTCCATATTTTTGTTTGATCGGCCAAAGAAGTCGGCGCGCTTTATCTAAGTTTCCGTTATCAGGCCAACTGCTCAGCGGAGCAAATCTTTGTTGTCCGCGACCGCCACCACCACGGCCGTCAAATGTTCGGTAAGTTCCAGAGCTATGCCACGCCAAACGAATAAATAATCCGCCGTAGTGACCCCAATCTGCAGGCCACCAATCTTGCGAATCAGTCATTAATTTTTTCAGATCTTTTTTTAAGGCTTTGTAATCAAGGTTTTTAAATTCAGCGCGGTAATTAAATTTTTCACCCATCGGATTTGTTTTAGTTGAGTGCTGACGAAGAATTGATAAATTAAGTTGATCGGGCCACCAATGCTTATTTGATTGCACCTGTGCATTTGCTTTAGCTCCTAAAAAAGGACATTTTGTTTCAGACATAATAACACTCCTTGTGATAAACTTACGATAAGTGCAAACGATCTTAGTTACAAGATGGAGCATCTGTTCAGTTATGAAGTAATAGATTAAATCGATTATTTCGTGATTTGTTATGACTAAAGTCTATCAAAATCGATGTGATTGTTTTGTATAGAAAATCACAGCGGCGACTTATGTTTTAGTTACTTAACTAAAACAACGCAGCTGGTTAAAAGCGGAGTTTTTTTATGTTCCCACCGCGTACCAATAAAAATTTTAAAATATTATTTATTGGCCGTGGAATACCAGCCGCACATTAGTCTTGGATACAGACCGCCGGCACCTGAAACTTTGACAATTAATCAAAAAAATGTTGAATATAAGCATGTCTCTTAGTATTTGGTGCAATCATTGCATGAAGATTAAACGTCTTAAAATAAGAATATTATAGTTAGTTTTGTTTCATTCCGATAATAAATTAACAGATAATTAACAGATAATTAACAAAGTCAAGATTTCTTGATATGCTTTAACAAGGAGACATAATCGGTGAACACACTTATTAATCATAAAAAAATATTTTTGCATTTTACATTGCTTACGCCTGCAGTTTTTTTAATACTCGGCTGTAAAGGTCGAGATAGTGGCTATGCGCCCGGGGGAACTAATCTTCCAAACTCTCCAGCAACTCAGTCGGGCGTTCATACAATAAAAAATGGATCGACAGTGCAAACTGCAAATGGTTGGAGTTTGCAATTCGATGATGCTGATCCCGTTAAAAACATAACTACTGCTAATGGATGGAAGATCGAGGTTAAGTATGAATAAGTATTTTTCGTTAATGATTATTTTTTTAAGCGCTGTATTTTTTATCTCTTTGAATGCAACCGCAGCTGATATGGGCATAGCGATTCAGTTAAAATTAAAATCACCATCAGGAGTTTATCCAAATGAGTCCAATGTTTCAATGAAGCTTCAAGTTTTATCGGCAGTTTCTGGTTGTGTTTTAAGAGAAGAAACTTTTTCAAGTCAGACAATCACTGATGGATCAGTTTCATTAAGCCTGGGGAG
>JAYVKY010000058.1:0-3936 GCA_043767965.1 Pseudobdellovibrionaceae bacterium | reverse complement strand
TTTTTCGGTATCAACCGCAGTATTTTTTTCTGGTGTCGTTGAACAGGCACTTAAAAAAAACAAAAAAATAGGTAAGCATAGTTTCTGAATTTCTAATTTTGATAGATTGGAAAATTTTGGCATAATTCTTTCACTTGTTGTTTAATCTTGCTGTGTAAATCTTTATTTTCTGGATTTTTAAGAACTTGTGAAATCCAACCACCTACGATTTTCATTTCAGCAACTTTCATCCCACGGGTGGTTAACGCCGGTGTGCCGATCCGTATACCGCTTGTGACAAAGGGCGAGCGTGTTTCATTAGGGACTGTATTTTTGTTTACCGTAATTCCGGATTCGTCTAAAATATTTTCAGCAACTTTACCAGTCAGATCTTTACATGACAGACTTTGATTTAGATCTACTAATATTAAATGGTTATCAGTGCCACCAGTGACAAGGTTAAAACCTTCAGTTTTTAAAACTTCAGCCAATGTTTTTGCATTAATTAATACATTTTCGATATAGATTTTAAAATCGGGATCTAAAGCTTCGCGAAATGCAACAGCCTTTGCCGCAATGACATGTTCAAGCGGACCACCTTGAATTCCTGGAAAAATTCTGGAATTTACTAGCTTAGATTTTTCTTCAGAATTTGTCAGAATAATTCCACCGCGGGGGCCGCGCAAAGTTTTATGCGTCGTTGATGTAATATAATCCGCATAGGGGACAGGGGATTGATGATGGCCGGTGGCGACGAGGCCCGCAAAATGTGCCATATCGACCAACAGACTGGCTCCGACTTCGTTCGCGATTTCTTTAAATTTTGCAAAATCTAATTTACGAGAATAAGCGCTGTAGCCCGCAATTAATAATTTAGGCTTAACTTCAAGAGCTGTTTTTCGAATGGTGTCGTAATTGATTAATCCCGTTTCTGAATCAAGTTTATAACCTGCGGCCTTAAATAATAATCCACTAAAATTGACGGGGCTGCCATGAGTTAAATGTCCTCCATGTGAAAGATCCATTCCTAAAATGGTATCGCCGGTTTTCAGCGCCGCCAAATACACTGCCATATTTGCTTGTGAACCGGCATGGGGTTGAACATTTGCAAAACCCACATTAAATAATTTTTTGGCGCGCTCGATGGCCAAAGTTTCGATACCGTCGATAAACTGACACCCCCCATAATATCTTTTTTGGGGGTAACCTTCCGCATATTTATTTGTCAGTATTGAGCCTTGGGCTTGCATAACGGCAAGGGATGTATAATTTTCAGAGGCAATCATTTCAAGTCCGTCGTGTTGACGAATACTTTCAGATTGAATCAGATTAAAAATTTCAGGGTCAGATTGCAAAGTTTGATTCAGACTGTTCATTCATCCATTATTAATAGGACTTGAAGTTTTAGCAACACGAAGTGCATGGCGGCCTTCAGAAAATTTGGTATTTAAAAAAATACTGATCCAGTTTTGAGCATTATCAAAACTGCAGAACCGTGAACCCAAACAGATCACATTGGCATTATTGTGTTCACGTGATTGCTTTGCTATTTCAGCGCTGTAAACCAAAGCAGCTCGAATATACGAATATTTATTTGCTCGAATGGCCATTCCCTGGCCAGACCCACAAATTAAAATACCAAAATCTGATGAAGAATTGTCTTTTAATTTTTGACAAACCAGATCAGCAAAGTCTGGGTAATCCACAGAATTACAATTAGATGGTCCCAGATCAATGACATCTAGATTTTGTTTTTTTAAATAAGTAATAACGTCTTTTTTTAAATCAAAACCTGCATGATCTGAGGCTATATAAATATTCATTATTTTTCAAACTTTGAAAAAATCAAACAGCTATTCGTACCACCAAAGCCAAATGAATTGTTCATCACATGCTTGATTTTTTTTTCGCGAGCGGTATGTGGTACATAATCTAAATCACATTCGGGACTAGGATTATCCAAATTAATTGTTGGGGCAACTATTCCAGTGATCAGCGTTTGAATACAAAATGCAGATTCAACTGCGCCAGCGGCTCCTAATAAATGCCCAGTCATCGATTTCGTTGATGAAATCCAAATATTTTTAGCATGCTCTTTCATAACTATTTTTAGGGCCTGAGATTCAAGAGGATCACCCATCGGCGTACTTGTTCCGTGGGCATTGACGTAATCAATATCTGTAGCATTAAGCCCACAGTCATTTAAGGCCATTGACATCGCTGATACAAAGCCACGGCCATCAGGATCTGGTGAAGTGATATGATAAGCATCAGAGCTTGCGCCGTAACCAGTTATTTCACATAGAATATTTGCCCTACGTTTAAGGGCTGATTCTAAGGATTCTAAAATAAAAATTGCAGCACCTTCGCCAATAACAAAACCGTCGCGGTCTTTGTCCCAAGGCCTGGATGCGCGTTTGGGGTCGTCATTTCGCGTTGATAAGGCCTTCATGCTAGAAAATCCTGCCAATGCCGTCGGACAGATTGTTGATTCTGATCCGCCAGCAACCATGTTTTCCATGATTCCAAATCGAATGTAATTGTAGGCTTCGCCGATGGAATGAACGCCCGAGGCACATGCTGAAGAAATTGTAAAACTGGGCCCACGAATTCCGTGCGCTATAGAAACCCATCCTGCAGCTAAATTTGTAATTATAGAGGGAATAAAAAACGGAGAAACACGTGACGGCCCTTTTTCAAGAAGACGTTTGTGTTGTTCTTCAATGCCTGGAAGGCCACCCATGCCAGAACCAATAAATACACCGGTTTTTTGTGAATTATCATTAGTTATTTTTAAACCCGATTGTTCAAAAGCCATTTTTGCGCAAGATATCGCATATTGAATAAAAAGGTCCATTTTTTTTTGGTCTTTTTTATCTACACAATCATCAGCTGAAAAATTTTTAACTTCGCCCGCAAAATGGACGTCAAAATCTGTAGGATCAAACTTTGTAATGCGATCAATACCAGAGATGCCATTGATCGCATTTTTCCAACTGTCGTCGATATTTAGTCCCAACGGAGTAATTGCTCCGATTCCAGTAATGACAACTCTTTTTTGACCGTTGGTTTTTTCCGTGTTCATAAATTTGTGTTTATATTAAGCCTAAGCTTTCCCTTTTGAAACTAAATAAGATTGAACGTCGTTCACAGTTTTTAATTTTTCGGCGTCTTCGTCAGGGATTTCGATATCAAATTCTTCTTCCATTGCCATAACTAATTCAACGATATCAAGGCTATCAGCGCCTAAGTCCTCGATAAATTTAGCTTCTAACTTTACTTTTTCTGGGTCTACACCAAGTTGTTCGACGATGATGCCTTTAACTTTTTCTTGAACTGCCATAAATTCTCCTTCGTATTGATTTTTTAGAATCACGTTATTTAAACTTTAAAAATAGTTTATTATTTTTATTTCATCTATGATAAGTACAAACCACCATTAATGTGAAGCGTTTGTCCTGTAATATAGGAAGCTGCATCACTCAGCAGAAAAGCAACGCTATTGGCAACATCTTCAGCCTCGCCAGGTCGACCTAAAGGAATACGTTCAGAAAAGTGTTTAAGCTGTTCTTCAGAAAGTGCTTTTGTCATATCACTTTTAATGTACCCCGGCGCAACAACATTGGCTCTGATATTTCGAGAAGATAATTCAAGTGCGACTGACCGAGTGAAACCTTCAATGCCGGCTTTGCTGGCCGCATAATTTGTTTGCCCTGGGTTACCCGTAGAGCCAATCACTGAAGAAATATTCACAAAGCTGCCGTGACGATTTTTTAACATGTGTTTAGAGAAAAGTTTTGTCACATAAAAAGTGCCATTCAAATTCGCATCAATGACAGATTGAAAGTCTTCATTTTTCATTCTTAAAAGAAGTTGATCTTTTGTGATGCCCGCATTATTCACGACACCAAAAATTTCACTGTGTATTTCAATGACTTTTTGGCCAACAGCTTCGAC
>JAYVKY010000057.1:0-3256 GCA_043767965.1 Pseudobdellovibrionaceae bacterium | reverse complement strand
GTTTGCTCGGATTTCATTATAACTTTTCATTGAAATATTATTTGAGGCACTTCCCATATTAAATACAGTGTATAAAATTAAATTCAGCGGCCCCGTCCTGGCACCCACCAACAGATCAGCTTGACTGACAGATTGGGTAAAACCTTCTTCGGATGCGCGCCGAGTCCTTTCAACAGCCAGTAATAAAGTCACACTGAGTGCAATTGAAAGCACTGTCAAAAAACTTGAAAAAATTCTGTTCCGTAAGGATTTGATCGCCAGTTTTAAATAAATCATTTTAAACCTGCTCTGTTAATTTCAGGTAAACAGATAGATCTGTCGAATAATTTTTCTAAAGTTCTGTCATGGCTGACAAATAAAAGTGCTGTTTTTGATTTTTCACAAAGACTGAATAACAATTTTATGAATTTTTCGCGGTGATCAAAATCTAAGGCCGATGTCGGCTCGTCCGCCAAAATCAATTCAGGTTTTCCTAATAAAGCCCGTGCCGCAGCCACGCGCTGTTGCTGGCCAATGGACAATTCTGTCACTGATTTATTAAGCAAGGATTCTATGCCCAATTCTGTACAAATATATTGAACCTGTTCTTTTTCGTTTTTTAGGGGGGTGTTTTTTCGACGCTCAAAGCTTAAATATAAAGGCAAAGTTATATTTTCACCCACAGTTAAATATGGAATTAAATTAAAACTTTGAAAGATATAACCCATTTTTGCAGCCCTGAATCGATCACGCTTGCTTGAAGATAAATTTTGAATTTCAGTACCGCAGACGTTGACACTGCCCGATTCAGGTCGCAATACACCGGCTAAGGTTTCAAGTAACGTGGTTTTACCACAACCACTTGGGCCAAACAAAAAAATTTTTTCATTTTTCTGAATTTTTAATTCCGGAATATCTAAAACACAATTTAACATTCCTGGGTAACGAAATTGAATGTCTTTAATTTCTACAGTATTTGTCATTTTAATTCTAAAGTGACGGGTTTTGTTTTGACTTCAATTGTTTTCTGCAGGGCATCCGCTAAAACTGTGACATCAAGATCTTTGATTTTATTTAAACCCGTAAAATCAAAAATTATATTTGTTCCTGTAATTGCTTTTAGGCAAGTCACATTAAAATGAGCCCTAAAATCGGCGTGCGAACCATCTTGAATCATTTCAATTTTCTCTTTGGTTATAACACAACCTAAGACCGAATCAAATTGAATCATTTGACTGATTCCTGTTTCAAATTTCAGAATAGCTTCAGATAATATTTTTTTATCTTTATCTGATTTGACCGCATGCTCAAAACCTAACACACTATCCGCGGCTGATTTGAATTCGATTTTCCCGCTAACCTGATCAAAAGCAATGTTCAACGTGGCGGCACCATGAACGTGGGCCTGATGCTGACGATGTTCATTTTTTTCTTTTGCAAATGTAGTTATCGATATCAATAAAATGAATGATAGCATGCTATTCATAGATTCAACCTTTTCTATAATACAATTTTTAATATTGCATAGAGTATATACATAGAAATTAAAAACTGATACAAGATTGTTAGCGCATAGCCAAGAGGAGTCATTTTGGATATTTTAAGCTCGATTTTGTCACAAAAAATTTCTGAAACCGATGATCGACAAAGCGATTTTGAAAGAGTCTATTGGTTTACGCAATTAATGAAATGGGTTCAACGCCCCCGAAATGCAGAAGAAAAAAAATCTAAAAAAGAAACAGTTTACACCGTTCGCTTAAAATATTTGTTATTGCAGCTTGAAAAAAATCCAGATTGGCAATTGCACTTTGTAACGAACGCAACATTATTGCTTTTAAAGATTTCTTCGGCTGCGCAGCTAACCAGTGCCGGGCTGCCGGACACATCCAGCTTTATTCAAGAATTTATCCATCGTTTACAAGAAAAAATATTACCGAAATCACCCTTATCTGAAGATCTTGAAACGTTAATCTATGAAATTTTTCCCAACGAAATTGAAAGTATCTATATTGATTTTATTGATGAGGGTGTCTTGATTGAAATTTTTCAACTGTTCAGTGGCAACGAACACCTTGTTCACAGGCTTAAATCCGATTTAATGACCGCAACCTATGTTTTAAGTCATCAAGTTTTAAACCATTCATTATTGATCCAAAAAGAACTTCAATGTTTAAGTTCAAAACCTCAGAATTTGCATGAATTTATACTTGAAGGTAAATTACGCGAACATCAGATCCGTGAAGATAAATACGTCACAGAGGATCTATTTCATGATTTAAATGTGATTGAAAACCACATGAGCCTTTTGTATCAGTTGATGAAAAAAAGTGGTGTCAAGATCGAGCTCGTGTATTTGTTTCAAATTCAAAAACGAAAACTGATCAGGCTGCGTATTTTATTACAGTTTTTAAGCCTTGAAATATCTTCTGTACTGACATTTAGAAACTTTATTTCACAGTTAATTCTTGAAATTCAACATCAAAAAAGTCTGAAATCTTTTTTTTCAGAAAATCTTACACTTTTAACCGATCGAATTGTTCAAACCAATTCACATATTGGCGAGCATTATGTCACATACACTTGGATCGATTTTAGAAAAATGTTTTATTCGGCTTTGGGTGGTGGTGGTATCACTGCCGTCACGGTATTACTGAAACACCTGCTTTCTGAATTAAATCTTGTCGGTTTTATCAAAGGCTTGGCGGAAAGTTTGAATTACTCATCCAGTTTTTTATTTATTCAGCTTATGGGGTGGACTCTTGCAACAAAACAACCGTCTGCCACAGCCCCTTTTATTGCCATCGCTTTGCAGAAATCTGAAAGTGAGTCTGAAAAATCAATTATCGCACTTCTGCGCACACAATTTATTTCAGTACTCGGTAATTTAAGTTTGGTTTTTCCAATTTGTTTTTTATTGTCATGGGTTTTGTTAAAACTGGGGCACCCGTTTATCACAGCAACTGAATCGATGAAAATGTTTTCTTCAACAAATATTTTAGGGCCATCGGCACTATTTGCAACATTCACTGGCGTATTACTTTTTCTGGCTAGTTTGTTTGCCGGTTGGTTTGAAAATTGGATACTTATAAATCGCATAGATAAACGCATTAAATATAATGATAAATTGCAAAAGTATTTCGGACAAAAATATGTTGAAAAATTTGCAGAATTTGTTGCTCATAAATCAAATCCATTGGCCGCAAATATTGGCCTCGGATTTTTGCTTGGACTAACGCCACAATTGATTAAGTTTTTGGGTATTCCACTAGAAGCCAGA
>JAYVKY010000056.1:0-7537 GCA_043767965.1 Pseudobdellovibrionaceae bacterium | reverse complement strand
CCTGACATTCCTGCGATCAATGATTTTGAAGAATTTGGTTTATCACCAGAAACTACCAGGTCGATTGCAAAAATGAAGTACACATCTGCCACAGGTATTCAAAAAGCCTGCATTCCATTTTTAATGGAAAACGAATCAGATATTATCGCCCTTGCAAAAACAGGAACTGGTAAAACTGCGGCATTCGGTATTCCATTGGTTGAAAAAATATTTGCAGGTCAAGGTTTACAAGGTTTAGTTCTTTGTCCAACACGTGAACTTGCTCAACAAGTTTCATTAAATATTAAAAATATGGGCACTGATAAACGCATTAACGTCGCAACTATCTTAGGTGGCGAATCGTATGATAAACAATTACGTGCTCTTCGTTCAAACCCTGAAGTTCTGGTTAGTACACCAGGACGTTTAATCGATTTGATGGAACAAAAAATTATTAAATTAGCAGGTGTACGTTATTTCATTTTGGATGAGGCAGACGAAATGTTATCGTTCGGTTTTCAAGATGCCTTAGAATCAATTTGGAAATCACTTGAAGAAGGTGCTCCTGCGAAAACAGCAGATTCAGAGCCTTTGTTTCATACTTGGCTTTTCTCGGCAACAATGAGCGATAGCATTCGCAAGTTAACTAAAAAATACTTAATCACTCCGCACGAAGTGAAATTAAATACCAAAGAAGAAAAAATTAATATCGAATCTTTTGCGACAGTTGTTTTCGAAGAAGACAAAGAAGATGCTTTAGCTTTATTAATCAAAAATGAACCTGAATTTTACGGCATTATCTTTGCGACCACCAAAAGACAAGTCGGAGAACTTGAATTACGCCTGCGTAATCTTGGTCTTGATGTCGACTCTTTGCATGGTGATAAGGTTCAAGCCGAGCGTACGCGTACAATCAATCGCATGAAAGCACGTCAAACTAAAATTTTAGTTGCGACTGACGTTGCGGCCCGCGGTCTTGATATTCAGGACTTAACTCATGTTGTGAATTTTGAAATTCCTTGGGATGTTGAAACGTTCACTCATCGTATTGGTCGTACTGCACGCGCTGGTAAAAAAGGTGTTGTTTGGACAATGGTTAAGCCAAAAGAAAGTGGCACATTACGCCGTTTCGAAAGAACTTTAGGCATCGAATTTAAAAATCTAGTAATTCCAACTGTTGAAGACGTTCAAGTTTTTCAAAAGGTAAAATGGATGAAGCAAATTGCTGAAATGCCATTTCGTGAATCTGAATTTTTAAAATTTGAAAAAGCATTGTTAAAAATCGAAAATGAAAAAGTTCAAGAACTGGGCGTCGAAGCCCGCCAATGGTTGGTCCGCGCATTTCAGTATTTTGGACAATCAGAAGAATTAAGAATGAAACAACCACGATCTATGGAATTACGAAAAGCTGACGATAAATACGGCGGCGGTGGCGGTTATAACGATCGCGGTTCTGATCGCGGCGGATATCGCGGCGGTGGCCGATCTTTTGGTGGTGATCGTAGTGGTGGCGGACGTTCTTATGGTAGCCGATCATCAGGCGGCGACCGTGGTGGGTTCTCTCGTGGTGGTGATCGTGGCGGATTCAATCGCGGCGGCGATCGCGGTGGGTTTAATAGCGAGCGCACAGCTGATCGCGGCGGCTTTGCCGCAAACACCGGTAATACATTTTCCTTAGCAGCTGCAGAACAGCGCCCTGATCGCAATTTAAATGCTGATCGCGGTCAATCTGGTGGCGGGTCATCCGATCGCAGTTCATTCCGTGGACGTGATAACCAAAATAGTTTTTCAAATAATGATTCACGCCCAGCAATGGATAACTTCGGCGCAAAATCTTTTGATCGCCCTCCGCAACGTTCTTTTGATCGTAGCGAGCGTGGCATGGCCCCAGCACCTGCTGGACGCTTTGAAGGTCGCAGCGACCGTGGTGGCGACTCGGCACCAAGTCGTCAAGGCGCTTGGTCAAAGTCTCCGTTCAAAAAACGCACTGACGGCTAATTCATAGATCTAAAAAATTGAAGTTAATAAAAAACCGATAACCTCACAAGTTATCGGCTTTTTTATTTTTATTCGCTATTAAAAATTCAAAGCTCATCAATATCAGAGTTGATTTTAATTTAGATTTTTGAAAAGATAAATTCATGGAAGAAATCGAAAAATTTTTTAAATGCCCCTACTGTTTAGAGAAAATTTCTATGCTTTTAGATGTCTCTGTCGAACAAACACAATCTTACGTCGAAGACTGCGAAGTTTGCTGTAACCCCATTCAAATTACTTATGAGTCTGTAAATAACAAAATGAAGAACTTTACGGCTGATAAAGCTTACGGGTAGTTTACAATGTTGAAGATATTTTAATTTCTATTATTAACATATTGAATTGATAATTTATAAAAGTGCTTCTCGCAGATATTCCGCATCCCTGAAAACTTTATTCCGTTGCAGGCAGGCCGTATCTTAGTCACTAGTCCTTGGTCTGTTTGTACATATCGGCAACCTGAAAGATAATTAAATCCTTATAAAACTTTTAAATGTGAACAGATAACGATAATAAGTAAAATAACCCTTAAAATCATTATAGTGATCACTAAAAATTGTCGAATAGATTCATAACAGCGAATCATTCCGGACCTAATTCCTTTCTCGGAACTAAAGTCCTTCAAAAGTGAATTCTGCGAGAAACAGAATTCACTTTTGCTTTTTTCATGCCAAAATTATAATTACTTTTGTTTCCAATTTGGAATTGCACGTTGAGCTAAAAAATATTTACCCATTAATTAAAATCATTCTTAAAAGTTTCACTTAGTTTTTCTGGCAAAGAAATGCCGATCACCAACAGACGACATTTTTTATTTTTCCATTTCCAAAGCCCCGTTTTACCCTTTGAAATTTCTTTTTGAATTTTTATGGGAAATTCAATTTGTTTTTTAAACTGAGTCGGCATTTTTTGAGCCTCAGATACCGACAGTAAAAACATATTTGTTTGGTTGTTTCCAAATTCAACTTTATCAGATAATAATGTCGAGCTGGCCAGAATACCCAATTCTCCCGAGCGAACAACAGACCTGACAGATTTTTTGATATCCTGATTATCGAAAAACTTTTCCGTATGTTTTATTTCAAGATCTTGAAAAACATAATCGGGATCTTGTTCATAATTTGGAAAATTATTTTTAAAAACTGCGTCTTTTTGACCAGAAATGACCTCGTAAAACCAACCATACCCAAGAACTGTTGCAAAAACTTCGTTCGCAAATTTTTGCGCACCAACTCTGTAAACCAAATCTGAATCTTTTTGATCTAACTGCCTTTAAAATATTTTTAAATTCTAACAAATCTTCCGTAGGCATTGTATTTTGCAATCGAATAAATAAATCATCAATATCTGTGGCAAAGGCTGATTGTGTCTCGAAAAGCTCATCGACCCCAAAACCATCACCATAGCCTTTGATACTTTGTCTGTAATTCAGCGCTTGATTTAAACTTTTTTCAATAGCTGCATAATTTAAAAAAATTTTCTGCATTTGATCTTTATATTCTGACTGATCCGTCATTTCTTTAAGATACGGCGAATATTTCCAACTGCCCGCATTCGAAAATACATATATCAAAAGGCCATGAAGTCTTGAAGATTTAATTTCAACTTTTTGCGCTTGGGCAGAAAAACTAATGAAGATCGATATGCATAGAATAATTTTTTTGAAATTGATCATATTATAAATAGTAGAATATTTGTGAGATTTTTTTAAGAAAAAAGTAAAGTCTGCTAAAGAAAAATATTCAGAGCAGAATTCACTTTTGCTTTTTTTAAGCCAGAAAAATAATTACTTCGTTTTCCAATTTTGATTTCCTAAGAAATCACCCTTGCCCAGATCAACGCCATTATTACGTAAAATCATATACACAGCCGAAACGTGAAAATAAAAATTTGGAATTGCATGCTGAACTAAAAAATCTTTACCCATTAAATACTTTCCGGGGTGCCAAGGGAATTCAACAACTTTGGTTTCATAACCATTGAATTGCTCTGGCTTAAAGCCTTCTAAAAAAGCCATCGTTTTTTGAATACGATTCATATAATCATCAAATGATTTTTCAGTATCTTCAAAAACCGGCGCTGTAACACCTGTCAGTCTTGCGGCCGCACCCTTTGCTGTGTCACAAGCGATTTGAATTTGTTTGCCCAGCGGCAACATGTCTGGCGCCAGACGCGTTTGAAAAAAAGTTTCCATTTCAATTTTTTTAGGCTCGGCCCATGTTTTTGTCTTTGATAAGATACCTTTTAAGGCATTTAAAATTAACATGAACTGTGGGATTGTTGTTTCAAATACTGTGATTTGCATTGATATCTCCTTTGTTGTTATTGTTTTTTTAGATTTGGGTTATAGGTATGTTTAGATTCTAATTTAATATCTGACTTGATATCATTTTTTTGCGGCTTGGGGTCGTCAGCTAAAATTAACGTGTCTTGTTTGGCATGAATATCTTTTTGATCTTTGAATTTAACACCTTTAACTTTTTTCTGCGTATCGACCTTGTTCACTTGCTCGGTTAAATCAACTGTGATCGAACCAAAACAACGCACTTGGCAACTGAGCCTTCGACCATCTAGAAAATAACTTGTGCCAATCAGATTTAATTCGGCCTTTGATGGTGGCGGAACATTTTGATCACCTTCAACAATTTTCACGCGACATTCGGCACACGAAGGCGTTCCGTTACAAATAGATTTTATTTTTATATTATTTTCTTGCGCTAGCTTTAATAAAGTTTTTTCTGGGTTAACAGGGATTTCAATATTTTGCGGCAAAAATTTAATTCTGGGACTTGAGTTCATTTTTATTTAACCACAACTTTCACAAATTTTTTCTTACCCGCTTTGATGATCAAAGAATCACCAGAAGATAATTTTAATTTTAATTTTGGATCAGCAACTTTTTCATGATCAATACTGACGCCACCACCGGCAATCAACCGAGTTGCTTCGCCATTTGATTCTGTGAGCTGTGCCCTAGTCATCAGATGCACCAGAGTCATTTCTTGTGCCTCAATACTAAATTCAGAAATTTGATCAGGTAAACCCTTATCCACAAAAATACGGTTGAATTCGTCTTCGGCGTTCTGCGCTGCCGCCAAAGAATGAAAGCGTGTCACTAAAAATTTTGCAAGGGCCACTTTGACGTCACGTGGATGTTTTTTCTTGGATTGAATATCAGACTTCAACGTCATAAGATCAATTGGTTTTAAATCAGTTAATAATTCGTACCAACGAAACATCAGATCATCAGAAATACGCATGGTTTTTCCGAACATATCCTTGGCTGACTCGTTAACGCCAATATAGTTATCTAATGACTTAGACATTTTATGAATGCCATCTAGACCTTCTAAAATTGGCATTGTTAAAATACACTGTGGCGCTTGCCCGTAGGCAGATTGTAAATCGCGACCTACCAGCAGGTTAAACTTTTGATCAGTCCCGCCAAGCTCTAGGTCAGTACGTAGAACGACAGAATCATACCCTTGACATAGCGGATACATAAATTCATGCAAACTGATTGGCGTTCCCGATTTATAACGTTTTGTAAAATCATCACGTTCAAGCATTTGCGCAACAGTGTATTGTGCCGAAAGTTTAATGAAATCAATGGACGTCATTTTTAGAAGCCAACTTGAATTATAAACAATTTCTGTTTTTTCAGGATCTAAAATTTTAAAAATTTGCTCGGCATAACTTTTTGCATTTTCGTTAATTTCATCACGTGATAATATAGGGCGTGCTGTGTTTTTACCCGTCGGATCACCAATCAGTGCCGTAAAATCACCAATCAAAAATTGAATGTGATGCCCTAAATCTTGTAGAACTTTTAATTTGTTAATCACCACTGTGTGGCCCAGATGAATATCAGGCCGATTGGGATCGGCTCCTAATTTAATATTTAATGGTTTTTTTGTTTCACAACTTTTTTTAAGCTTTTTTAAAAAATCAGCATCAGTGATAAAATCAACTGTACCAAATTTTGTTCTTTCAAGTTGTTCTTGCGGATCTAAAAACATATATCAACTTTCTACCTTGAAGTTCAACAGCCAGGCGCCTATTCGCACTAGCGAGCCATCTCCACCGCGCGAGTTTCACGAACAACGGTAACCTTAACGCTACCGGCATGTGGAAGTTCACGTTCTATTTTTTTAATAATATCACGCGCCAACATTGATGATTGATCATCTGTCACTTTCGCACTTTCTACTAAAACACGAACCTCTCGCCCCGCTTGAACAGCCACTGATTTAATAACTCCGTCAAAAGAATTTGAGATACTTTCAAGATCTTTAAGGCGATTAATAAAGTTATCCATTTGAGGGCGACGTGCCCCTGGACGCGAATTTGACAAAATATTTGCAGCATGAACAATCCAAGCTAAGATTGAAGTGTGTTTATCTTCATCGTGATGGGCACCAATTGCATGACAAACTTCTTCGGATTCACCGAATTTTTTGGCAAGATCTGCGGCCACGGCAGCATGATTGCCTTCATGAGTGTGATCAGATGCCAGCCCAATATCATGTAAAATTCCAGCGCGCTTTGCGAGCTTTACATTATAACCTAATTCGGCTGCCAAAAGTGAAGCAATGTGTGCGACTTCCATTGAGTGGTTTAAAGCATTTTGCGCATGAGTACTGCGGTATTTTAAACCACCGATTAATTTAACAAGTTCGTTATGAAGACCTGTAATTCCAAGCTCGACAACAACTTTGTCACCCTCTTCTTTCATTGATTTTTGAAGTTCTGAACGTTGCTTTTCAACAACCTCTTCAATACGTGCGGGGTGAACTCTGCCGTCTTCCATAAGCTTATCAATTGTACGTCTAGCCAATTCACGGCGAATCGGATCAAAGCCTGAAATAACAATTGTTTCCGGAGTGTCATCAACAATCAAATCAACACCACACATCGCTTCAAGCGTTCTGATGTTCCGACCTTCACGGCCAATAATTTTACCTTTCATCTCATCTGAAGTTAAGCTCATGACAGAGACTGTTCTTTCTGATGTATATTCAGAGGCAAAACGCGCCAGAGCTCTGGCGATAACGGCTTTTGCTTTTTGACTAGCTTCTTTAGTGGCTTCTTCTTCAATTTCAGCAATTCGCTTTGCAGCTTCTTTTTTTGCAGCCTCTTCCATCACTAAAAATAATTCACGCTTAGCCTGATCTTGTGACATACCGGCAACATTTTCTAATTTTTTTTGCAAAAATTGGATTTGATCTTCGGTAGCTTTTTCAACTTCTTTCAAACGATTTTCAGAAATTGCAATACGTTCAGTTCGATCTTTTAATTGTGAACTGAGTTTATCGTTTTCATCGTTACGCTGTTTGTGTTGGTCTTCGACCTCTTTAAGCCTGCGCTCGAGCTGAGATTCTTTATTTTTTAATGTTGATTTTTGCTTGTTAATTTCAGTTTCAGCACTTCGGCGTGCTTTGGTCTCGAAATCTTTTGATTTCAATTCAGAATCTTTTTTAATCTTTACTGATTCTGACTGTGCTTTCTGAATAATTTTTTG
>JAYVKY010000055.1:0-5063 GCA_043767965.1 Pseudobdellovibrionaceae bacterium | reverse complement strand
TTTAGCCTCAGGATGTCCCCAGTCAGCTTTCATTTGGTCTAAGTTTTCAGCAGTTCGAACATCGACTAAAGCCGTCCGTCTCATGGGATTAAATTTTGCCCCCTCGCCGGTCCTCCAGTGATCTAAAACACGCTCGACAAACATCAATTGGTCTTTCAGAGGATGTACTAAATAATAACGATCTACGCCGTACACACGACACGCACGAGCAATATCATGAATATCAAAATTTGTAATATTGGTCGCAACCAGATCGCCTTGCCTATCCACTGTCGGATAATGCATTAATGCCACAGCCAATGGCGCTTTTCGCAATTTATTTTCGATCATGACTGACTCTGAGTGAACACTGTGAAAGTTTCATTTTTATTCTTTCTTCTAAATCATTTATCTGCAAAGTTTTTTGATCAGCCAGCGTCAGTTTTTTGTAAAACTCAGAAAGCTCAAGCCAATTTATATTTGTTTTTTTTTCTAAAAGATCTGGCCTTTTCGCAAGAGTGACTAAAATGGATATTTTCTTTTTCCAATCAGAAATTTTTAAATGATGCCCACTTGTTAAAACATCTGGCACAATTTGTTCATTATAATTTTGTGGCTTTGTAAACTGTGGTGCCTCTAGAAAACCCTGTAACGAATCTGAAAAAGAATCCTCTTCTGCCGATTTATGATCACCCAATACATTCGGAATCTGCCTTGATATGGCCTCGGTCAACACAAGACTTGGCAGCTCACCACCTGACAAAACATAGTCCCCGATTGATATTTCTTGATCGATATAATTTGCAATAAAACGTTGATCAATACCAGCATATCGTCCACAAACAAAAATCAAATGATCATATTTTAAAAGCTCTAAAATTTTTTGATGATCACATTTTTGACCTTGCGGCGACAAATAAATGACTTGAGTTTTTATTTCTGAAGAAATTTTTTTTTTGATACTTTCTAGACAATGAACAAGTGGTTCTATTTCAAAAACCATCCCGTCACCACCGCCGTAAACCGTATCATCAACTGATTTATAATTACCAATTGCATAATCACGCAATTGATGAATCGAAAATTTTAATATGTGCTTTTGCTCTGCTTTAAATAGCAATGCATCCGACAAATAATGACGAATCAATTCCGGAAATAAAGTAATGTACGAAAAAGTCATTTATGTCTCGTCTTTTCCATCATTTTGCAGAACATCTGTTTGATTTAAATTTATTTCAATGAGACCTTCGGGTAAGTCCATAAAAAGCAGTTTGTTTTCTGAATCAATTTTTAAAACAAACTGGTCCACAAACGGAATTTCATATTGAATTTCGGAATTCTCATTGGCCGTCACAATCAGTAAATCTTGTAAACCATTAAATAAAAATCCCGTAATCTTACCAATAGGTCCCAATGTCTTATCATTAACAGAGAAGTTTTCTATTTCTAATAAATAAGGGGGTTCGTCAGGTTTTGATTTAAATAAATTTAGATCAATCCAAACCTCAGACCCTTCGATGGCCTCAGATTGATTTCTATCAGTGATTGTATCCAGTGCTAAAATTAGACCCTCTTTAAAAGGCTTTGCTTTCAGAACATTCAAATTTAGAATTTGGTCATTTTTTAAAAGAAAAACATTTTTTAATTTCTGCATCCAACTGATATCTTTTGAAAACACTAAAATATAAACTTCCCCACGTAACCCATGAGCTTGTTTGATTTTTCCAATCTGTCGATTTTGAGTTTTCATATATATATTGGACCTGTTCAGTTAAAAAAAAAGGAGTCTTACTGACTCCTTTTAAGTTTAATTTATATTTAAATCAACCGACTATTGAAATTGGTTTTTGGTAAAGCAAATTACCTCACCTAAGGTCCAGGTCGTTACTCGACAATATCTAAATGATATCGCTTATTTAATTTTGTGCCTGCAGCACGGATAATGGTTCTCATGGCAGCAGCTGTTTTACCTTGCTTGCCAATCACTTTACCAAGATCTTCTTTGTCTACCTTTAAAGCCAGTAATGTTGTCTGCTGACCAGGGATCTCATCAACAATTACGTTCTCTGGCTTATCAACCAAAGATTTAGCCATGTGCTCTACAAGTTCTTTCAGATTTTCCATTGCATCCCCCATTGATATCACCATTGATATCACCATTGAAAACATTCGATCGATAATCATTAAAGTTTGGCAAAAATTTCATCATATCTCAAGCTAATTCTAGATAAAGATATTATACAAACTAAAAAAGGCTCAGCTAATTTGCCGAGCCTTAACTAAAATTTAACAAAAATAAAATTCAATAATTATGCTTTTTTAGGAGCTTTAGTTTTTGTTTTTGGTGGAGATTTTTTACGAGCTTTTAACTCGACTCCGCCAAGTTTTAAAACTTTACGAACTGTTTCTGAAGGTTGAGCACCTTTTGTTAACCAAGCTTTTGCTTTTTCAACATTTAAAGTTACCTTCGTCTGTTTACCCATAGGAGTTGGAATATATGTTCCTAATACTTCAATAAATTTACCAGTTACATATTTGCGGGAATCCGCAACTGTGATTCTGTACTTTGGATCATGCTTTGAGCCTACGCGAGCTAAACGGATAACAACCATGGGAACCTTTCCTTCATAATAAATAAAACTTAAGCCTAAATAAAAAATTTAAACCTTAAGAATAAAACAAGAGACAAATTTTTATAACTTATTGCACTTAAGATCAATCAAAAAGTTTAATAAGCCTACTTAAAACGGAAATTTCATCCCTTTACCGCCACCCTGACCACCAAATGGGTTACCACGGCCTGCTTTTTTTCCCTTACCCATCATTCCACCCATACCCATCTTCATCATGCCACACATCATTTTCTTTGATTCTTCGAACTGTTTAACAAGTTTATTGATGTCTTGAGGTTGCGTTCCAGAACCCATTGCAATTCTTTGACGCCTAGAGCCATTTAGAATCCTGTGATCTTCTCGCTCTTGAATAGTCATCGATCTGATAATGGCTTCAATTTTTTTGATTTCGTTATCCGGAGGGGTCATATTTTTCATTTGTTTTGAAATTTCGCCCATACCAGGCAAAAACTTAAGCATTGATTCCATACCGCCCAGTTTTTTAAGCTGTTGAATTTGAGCCAAAAAATCTTCGAATGTGAATTCATTATTCATCATCCGCTTTGCAGAACGTTCGGCCTCTTTTTCATCAATCACGCTTTGGGCACGTTCAACCAATGTTAAAACATCACCCATGTCCAGTATACGCCCTGCTAAACGATCGGGATGAAAAACTTCAAGAGCTGAAACTTTTTCACCAACACCCAAAAATTTAATAGGGATACCAGTCACTTCGCGAATCGAAAGTGCCGCTCCACCGCGGGCATCACCATCAACTTTTGTTAATACCAAACCCGTCAAATTCATTTTTTGATGAAATGTTTCGGCCACATTCACTGATTGCTGCCCTAACATCGCATCTGCGACCAATAAAATCTCTGTGGGTTCGATTATATTTTTCAGATCAGATAATTCATTCATTAATTCATCATCAATTTGTAAGCGCCCAGCGGTATCAACCAATAAGACATCAATCATTTCAGCCTGTGCCCAAGCAATAGCTGCTTTTAATAGAGCTTGGGGACGATCGCCCACTTTGGACGGATAACATAAAAAATCATTTTGCTTAGCCAATGTTTGCAATTGATCAATCGCTGCTGGCCGATACACATCAACAGGAACAAATCCGACTTTTTTAGACAATTTCTGACGAAGATATAATCCCAATTTTGCAGTGGTCGTTGTTTTTCCGGCACCTTGCAAACCCACCATCATAATCACAGATAATTTTTCACGGACATTGATATCAACAACACCGCCACCTAAGGTTTCAACCAATTCATCATGAACAATTTTAATAAATTGTTGGCCAGGATTCACGTTTTGTATAACTTCAGCCCCCAGGGCCTTTGTTTTCACACGATCTATGAAGTTTTTAACAACTTTAAAATGCACATCGGCTTCAAGCAAACTCATGCGGATTTCTTTGATCGCATCTTCAACATTGGATTCAGAGATTTTATTCTGACCTTTAAGTTTTTTAATTGATCCCAAAATTTTATCTGATAAGCCTTCGAAAATCATAATTTAATCTTATTTCTTAAAACTGTCGTTTAAAAATTTACTCGCATAGAAAAATGATTTTTCGTCTGCAATTTTATTATAGGCTGCACCTTTGGAATTATCATTTCCGGCACCGACTTCTGTGAAACTGTGAACTGCATTTGAAAATTTAATCAATTCAAATTGCACATGGTTATCGCGCATTTCTTTCTCAAAGGCCTCTAAATCTTTAGCCGCGACATAGGGATCATCAGCGCCATGTAATACCAAGACGTGAGATTTAATATTTGCACCTTCCGCTGGGTTTAAGCTATCGAGCCCACCGTGAAATGAAATGGCTGCCTTCAGTTTTGAATTTGATCGTGCGGCTTCTACAGCTCCCGTGCCACCGAAACAATAACCCATCACTGCTGTTTGTTGCGCATCGACTGATTTTTGTTTCAGCATTTCTTGATATGCAATATCTATTCTTTTTCTAAAAAGAGTTCGATCTGTTTTATAAATTGTTGCCAATTTTCCGGCCTCGGCCGCATCCTTAGGTCGTACACCAGCACCATAAATATCTGCCACAAATACATTGTATCCTAATTTATTAAATCTATCAGCTTGCTTTAAAGTTTCAGCGGTTGCGCCCATCCAATTATGAATCATTAATATAGCTGGAGCTTTGGCTTGATTTGATTGTAAAAAAGCACCTTCAAATTTTTGACTGCCATCGGTATACTTATGCACATTCGCAAAAGTAAAAAGTGGTAACAGTATTAAAATTGCTAATATCTTTTTTCTCATAGAATCTCCTACCATCGGTTAAACGAACCTTTTTTTAAAGCCACTTGCGCCATGACATATGTTACACATACGGCAACTAATGTCACGATCGCTGAAATCATCAGATCCACATCTGAAACGCCCAAAACTGAAAAACGAAATCCGTTAATTAAATAAAATAATGGATTAAAATGTGAAATC
>JAYVKY010000054.1:0-3763 GCA_043767965.1 Pseudobdellovibrionaceae bacterium | reverse complement strand
CCACTGATCATTTGAACAAAAATTTGACCTTGTCGATTTGAATTAAAAACAAGATCTTCCTGATCCAGACTTTCTAGTAAATACAAATCAGCATCTGAATCAATACGTAACCCACCACGAAGACCCTTCTCGGTCGCTAAGGGCACTAAGCCATTTATTTTCCGTATTTGATTTAATTTTAAATCTTGGTATCTTGGTTTTAAATTTTCAAGATTTGGCTCGAGCCAAATCTGTAATAATTTTAAATCTTGATCATCGAGATCATTAAATTCACTGTGTCGAATGCCGGTGCCCGCAGACATCATTTGAACTTGTCCCGGGCTGATTGTGGATTCAGAGCCCAGTGTGTCTTTGTGTTTCAGGCGCCCATTTGTGACAAAGGTAATGATTTCCATATTGTCGTGACCGTGCATCCCGAAACCTTGTCCCGCCGCTACGATATCTTGATTAATAACTCGAAGTGGACCAAATCCCATATTTGTTGGATCATAATACTGGCCAAATGAAAAGGTGTGTTTGGCATTCAGCCATTCATTTTTAAAGGCTCCGCGTTCAATGGATTTTCTGATATTTATTTTTTTATTTTTCATAATGCTGATGATAACAAAAAAAGGACTTTTTTCAAAGTCCGTTTTTTGTTATTTTATATTTAAATCAATAAAATCAATTAATGCATATTTGATTTAAGCCAAGTAATTGCAGAACTGACTTTTGAATAAACTCCGTACTTATTCGCACGAGCACAGCCTTCACCCCAACTCACAACGCCGGCCAAAACATGTTCTCCGTTCGCACTTGTAACAACCAATGGCCCACCACTATCACCTTGGCAAGAATCTTTACCACCATTTTTATAGCCCGCACACAACATCGTATCTGTGATACCACCGCTGTAGGCGTCTTTATCATTACATGCAGAAGCCGACACCAGTGGGACACTGACTTTTTGTAATAAATTTGGTAATGTTTGGCTGCTCTCAGTCAGAGTACCCCAACCTGCAGTGATAGCCATTATTTGTGTTGCCGCAGCATCATCTGAAATTACAATTTCAGTTTCGTTTAAAGTGACAGGCTTATATGATGAGTTTTGTGACAATTGTATGAGGGCAAAATCTGAATCCATTGTTGTTGTATTATAATTTTCATGAGCGATAATTTTGATCGCCTTCATTTTTTCAACACCGGCTTCATTTTTTTGATCAAGCACGCCGATCCAGATTTCATCAATAGACCCACCCTTGACACAATGGGCTGCTGTTAATACCCAGTTCGAAGCGATCAAAGAACCCCCACAAAAATGACCGAAATTTTTTGCTCGTAATGAAACGATATACGGAAATTCACCTTGCAAAGCCGCATCACCACCAACTATTTTCGGCATTACCTTTAGACTGTGAATGGGTTTTGCAGTAACTGTTAATGAAGAAACTAAAGCTAGCGTCATCCAAATTGACTTTATCATATAAACTCCCCCTCAGAAGTTGCATTCTTATCCTTAAGAATGTGTATTTATTGTTCGCAAATAAGCATTTCGTATTTTGCGACAAAGGGCGAGAATTTTAATGGTTCCAGTTTGAATCTGTCCAAAGGTCTGGTTTTGGTAACTATTGATATAACTAGAATCCTAGTTTTATAAGAACATCATAAAGTGGTGAATTTAAAATATATGTGCCATAATTCATTCCCGTCGTTAACTTAAGACCTGTTGCTGGGTCCTCATCGTTAAAGCCACCATCGTGGATACCGACAACTTTTAATGAAATGACATTAATGATTGCTGCACCACTGCTGCCAGGCTTAGTGTCACACTGATGTTGGATAAATGTTCCCGGAATGTTCGCACGCAAAACACGCTCAACTCCACAGCTCTTAGACCACTGAAGAGCTTCACCGTTGGGGTGTGAAAAAATAGTAACTGTATCACCTAGAATTGAACGACGTGTTATATCTGGTAAAATAAATTCTTCCGGGTAAGGACTGACTTTTAAAATCGCAAAATCAAAACCTGCATCATCGTCTTTTAATGCCGCTACGATTTCTTGGCAATTTGATCTCATGAATGGTGTCACTTGATCACGGTATCCAAAATCAATCGCTGACAGAATCACTGGCGATGACATAAAAGGATTTTTTTCAATAAACGAGCAGTCTTTTTGGGAAGATAATGTTTTGCTAGCACCCACACAGTGCCCAGCCGTGATCACATAGCCGCCACCCAAATGCGTACCTGTACAGGCGTATGAAAATTCAACTTTGCCGTCTTCATTTTTTTGCTCGTACTGAACAACACCGATGGCATTCATAATTTTTTTATACCTGAATGGAATATTTGAAATATCTTTATCAACGGTTACTAAATCATTATCATCAATTACTTTTTCGATTTCAATTTTTGAAAAAGATGATGTTGCTGATAAAAAAATGGATGCGATCAGTAAAATATTTTTCAAAATGACTCCTTCATTACTTATTATTTTTTGATTTTTATAGGATGATTCTTATCTATTCAATATGATTCACTCAATTTCGCAAAAGATTTTCTCTGGTAAACCCAAACGCTGATCTAGAGCACTTAAATCAATTTCAACAGCCCGCAGCGCCACTGTACCATAACTCCAAATATCTGGCGTTATTTTAATTAAGGATCCATAAAGCTCGTCACCTATAATTGGAAACCCCCGACGACTTAATTCAAGTCTTAATTGGTGGGGTTTACCTGTTAAGGGATACAGCTGCCACTGGATCAGACCATTAAGACCCGGTTGCATTGTCGCTTTGGTATGGGCCCAATCACCATACGCGGATTCATAGGAACGTCGTTTGCCGCGCTGAATTTGAGTTTTCCATAAAAATGTCTGTTCATCAGATGATGAAATTAATTCACGCTCTGTTTGAATATTTTCAGGCCAGTGCGAAAAATCTTGAGCCCTGGTTAAGGCAATATATTTTTTTGAAATTCTTTTTTTCAAAAACCAATCTTGTGAAACCTGATGTGCCTTTTTATTTTTAGCGTATATGATAAGACCACTGACCTCAAAATCAAGCCTGTGCGCCGGATAAATTTGAATGTTGAATTTTTTTTGCAGCTCTAAACCTAAGCACGGACGATCTGAATGATGTCGATCGGGCGTTGATAAAGTCTGAGCCGGTTTATCGCAAATAATAAAATTTTCATTTTCAAAAATAATTTCAATCATCATTTTTTTCTGAGTCCAACCAGAAAAATTTCTTTTGAAATTTTTCTGGTTGAATCCGGTTTAATGGCTTCAAATTTATGAAAGTCTTTTTTAATTTCATCACGCAGTTTGATAAATTCATCAGAATGAAAAAGCTTACAAACGAAGTGTCCATCTTTTTTCAAAAATTGTCGGGCTGTATTTAAGGCCAAATCGCACAAATCATATGATCTGGCTTGATCGGTCATACGTATACCTGTGGTTTTTGGTGCCATGTCTGAAAGCACGATATCGAAAGGGTCACAAAACCCGTGTTGATCAAAAACGTGTTGCAATTGTAAATCGCGCAGATCTGCTTGAATAAATAGGGCATTATTTAATTTGACTTTGACTTCGCTCAGATCAACACCAAGTATTCGACCTTGTGGCCCAATTTTTTTTGAGCAGTACTGCGACCAAGAGCCTGGTGATGCGCCCAAATCTAAAATTTTTTGGTGAGGATGAATTATTTTTAATTTTTGGTCGATCTCTTCAAGCTTAAAGACAGAACGTGCCACAAAGTTTAGATCTTTAGCTTTTTTAAAATA
>JAYVKY010000053.1:0-9784 GCA_043767965.1 Pseudobdellovibrionaceae bacterium | reverse complement strand
CATGCAACTGCGAAACGCGCGATTCAGTCACACGCAAAACTTGACCAATTTCTTTCAGATTTAGATCCTCAAAATAGTAAAGTGATAAAACTAATCTTTGACGCTCTGGTAATTCTTCGATAGCACGCGCAACAACATCTTTTACAACTTTCACGTTCAGTTGATTAAATGGGCTGTTTGATTTTGCACCTTCGAGTAAATTTGCAATTGATTTTTTATCGGAGTCACTAAATGTTGGCTGATCATCTATTGACAAGAGACTGACCGGACGAACTTGATTAATAAGGCCATGAAATTCATCCATCGGAATATTTAATTTATCTGAAATTTCTTCATCCGTTGGATTGCGACCAAGCTCTGATTCCAAAGTTGCAATTGTCCGGTCGAGTGCTTTTGACTTATCGCGTACTGAACGAGGCACCCAGTCTTGTGAGCGCAACTCGTCTAATATTGCACCACGAATACGAAATTCAGCATAGGTCTTAAATTTATTATCACGTGTCGGATCCCATTTGTCGATCGCGTCCATAAGACCAATAGACCCTGCAGACATAAGATCATCAATGTGAATGTTTGGTGGCAATCGAATTGCTATTTTTTGTGCTATAAATTTTATAAGTGGAGCATATTCTTTAATAAGTTCATTTTTTTGTTCACGTTTAATAACTTTTCTGGGCTCGGCATTTTTGGTATATTTTTTTAAAGCAGCAGCGTTTTTCGACATCCAATTTCCCCTCTAATATGAACAACTGATATAATCCATTTTGCGTGTTTCGCGGTAATTATTAAAGTCCTAAAATAATTATTGGACTAGCAACAGTCACTAAGCATGACCTGCGACTGGGCGAAAAATTCCCTCTAGACCTTTCGATAGTGGTGAAGTGAAATCTGAACATATTGGTTCATCAATCAAATGTGTCGCGAATTGGCGAAAAATCTTAGCCGACGGAATTTCCACGCTTTCACGCAGAATTAAACGTTGCATTTGTTGAATTTTTTTAAGCTGAGCATCTAATGGAAGACTGCCTAAATAACTTAACCGCACCGGCAAAAATTTTTCAACGACCTCTGAAAACCGTACGAACAGAGAATCACCTTGAATTCCCTCGATCAAATTACAGACAACATTAAAGTTTTGTGTTTTATACTTTTGATGCATCACCTTTATAAGTGCATAGGCATCGGCAAAGCTTGAGGGGTCTTGGGTAATTAAAATTACGCATTGATCGGCCACTGAATTTAAATGCAAAACGTAATCATGTAATCCTGGGGCTGTATCAATCAATGCATAATCATATCTAAATTTTAATTCAGACACCTGAATCATTACTTCGCGGCGCTGAAATGCATTAATCTGCGTTAAATTGTACAAACCACTTCCGCCAGCCAATATGTCGATATTTTTAAATGCAGAAGTTATACATTCATTTATTGGTATTCCGTTGATTAAATCTTCAATTGTATGCCTAGGGCGAATACCAAAAAAAATGTCCACATTTGCCATACCTAAATCGCCATCGATAATTAGTACTCGTTTGTTTTGCTCAGCCATTGCTAAAGCCAAATTACAGGTGACAGTCGTTTTACCAACGCCACCTTTGCCGGATGCAATTGAAATTAATTTCATAATGAGTTTTCCTGTTGTTTTGGAGATTGTGTTAACTCTAAGATTAAATCTAAAACACGTTCTGCGGTCGCACGTTCAAAGTCTTCGGGAACTTTCGCACCAAGACCAAAACCAAAAAGTGGTTTATTTTGTTTTCGCACAAGATTATAAATTGTACCGAACTGTGTCGCCTCATCGAGCGAAGTTATAATTAAATCAGTCACATTTAATGACTCATGCTTTTGAATTGTATCTAGCAAATCCCTATCATTTAATTTTGCTGATAAAACTAAATGGGTACGCAAAGAATCAAAAATCGGTGGCATCATTTTTTTAATATAATTAATTTCTTCTTGAGAGCGTAAGCTAAGGCTGGCGAAATCAACAAGTACGTGATCAACCTGTGATAAATGTGGAATAATCTTATTCCAATCTGATGGTGTCCGAATAGAAATAAATGGCAGATTTAATATTTCAGAAAAAATTTTCATTTGCTGATCTGCGCCCACTTTAATTGTGTCGGTAGAAATCAAGGCAACACGTTTTTTATGCTGTAGCACCAGTTGGCTGGCCAATTTCACCATTGATGTCGTTTTTCCTGATCCTGACGTGCCTATAAATAAATGAAATTGTTCAAAGCCACCAGAAACAACTGGCACAGAATTTAAAATATATTTACCAATCCAGGTTTCTAGATATTGGTTTTGATTTATTTTAACTGGGTCAATTTGGTTTTGTGCTTGTACTAAAATATCTGAAGCAACTTCTGGCAGCAAACCTTTATTCAGTAATTTAGTATAAGCTGCACTTAAATTAAAATTTACGCCGAGATCTGCCCCCGGATGTGATTGTGCGAAATTTTGTGGCATATGTCGAAATTGACTCATGATATCTTTCAATTGATCAATCTCGGCCTTAAGTGATTGAACCTCAGATGAATTCCAAACTTTCTGAGCCTGTTGTGTCAACGGCTCAGAGTATATCGTTGAAGATTGTGTGCCGCTTAACGATTCATTATCGATATCAATGTATCGTTTTTGCGATATAGTTGAGGGTGTTACTATTTTTTTTGGAGCTGTTGCTTGTGAGCGAATCAATTTTTGTTCGATCGATTTTTGCATCGTTTCTTTTTGCAGACGTGCGGACATTTGATCAAATCTATTTTTATCATTTGTCGGCAGCCGAGATTGCACATATTGCTTTTGCTGTAAAACCCCTTCGGAATAGGCTGCCGTGATTTCGATGCTTTTAACACCGCCCAAGCCAAACCCTTTTGAAATCTCTTTCGCTGATAAAATTACAGCATCGGGACCGAGCTGAGTTTTAACCATACCTAAGGCTTCTTTCATTGTGCGTGCTTCAAATTTTTTAACGTTCATAAATCACCTGTTTTCTATCGTAAAATTATATTAAATTAACAGTTGCAACAGATTGCACCTGTGCATCTGTTGATACTTCACTATGCGAAAGCACAATCAGCTGCGGAATAAATCTTGATACCAATTTAAATACATGGCGACGTATTGTTGGGCTTGTTAGTAATATAGGCTGCCCTGCAATTTCAGGATGCCGTTCGATTTGATCTGCGATATTTGAAATCATTTTTGAGGCTGATTGGGGGTCCATAACAAGCTGTACACCCTGCTCGGTTTGCAATAAAGAACTTGAAACAAGCTCTTCAAGCCTTGGATCGAAGGTCATTACATTGACCTCGCCCGTTTCAGACAAATATTTTGTAGTAATTGAACGCGATAATTGTTTTCGAGTTGCCTCAGTCAACAAATCTAAATCTTTTGTACGTCCTGCCTCGTCAGCTAAGGTTTCAAAAATGGTCAGCAAATCACGAATTGAGACCTGCTCTTTTAGTAAATTTTGCAAAACCTTAACGGCTCCGCCTAAAGATAAATTTTCTGGAATTAAATCTTCGACCACTTTCGGATGAGTTTTCTTGAAGTTTTCAATTAATGCAGATGCATCTTGCCGACCCAATAATTCATGCGCATGTGTTCGGACCATCTCTGTGATATGAGTTGCCATAACTGTTGAAAGATCCACGACTGTGTAACCAGCCAACTCTGCTTTTTCTTTTTGCGATTGAGAAACCCACATCGCATCTAAACCAAATGCGGGCTCTTTTGTTGGAATTCCATCAATGCGCTCAGCCACGTTACCGGGATCCATGGCCATAAACATATCTGGTTTTAAGTTTCCACCGCCGACTTTATTTCCTTTAATTAAAAATCGATACTCGCCAGCTGCAAGAGCCAGATTATCTCGAATGTGAATACTAGGGACTAAAATTCCCAAATCGTGGGAAAATTGTTTCCGAATCGAAGAGATACGCTCAAGCAAATCACCCGATTTCGAAGAATCAACAACACGAATTAAACCATATCCTACTTCAAGCTCAAGCATGTCGACAGGCTGAACAGAATCGAGGTTATCCTTTTTAGGTGTAGAGGCCTCTAATTCAATTTTTTTACGCTCATTAGTTTCTTTTTCATTTTTATATTGATCAACTGTCCAAGCCAATCCTGCCAAAATTATTCCCATCATAAAAAATGGCACTGTTGGCAGCCCTGGAATCATTGCCAAGGCGCCAAGTACGCCACCAGAAATATAAATTGCCCGAGAATTCGCAAATAACTGACCTGTGATTTCTGTACCCATATTTTCGCCACTGCTACTTCGAGTAACGATTGTACCCGCCGCAGTTGATATGATTAACGCAGGAATTTGAGCCAATAAACCATCGCCGATCGTTAACATCGTATAATTTTTGGCTGCGGTCGCTAAATCTAAATCCTTTTGTAAAATCCCTATTAAAAGTCCACCTACAATATTAACAATCGTAATAATTATTCCCGCAATGGCATCACCACGTACAAATTTACTGGCACCATCCATGGCTCCATAAAAATCAGCTTCCTGTTCGATTTCTTTGCGTCGTTTTTTGGCTTCGGCCTCATTAATGATTCCAGCATTAAGTTCGGCATCAATTGACATTTGTTTGCCTGGCATAGCATCCAACGTAAAGCGTGCCGCGACCTCAGCAACACGACCAGAACCTTTTGTAATAACGATAAAATTAATGACAACTAAAATAACAAATACAATAAAACCAATCACATAGTTATTACCAACAACAAAACTTCCAAATGCCTGTACGACACCACCCGCCGCTGCAGGGCCCTCGTGACCGTGACTTAATATTAAACGTGTCGTCGCAACATTTAAGCCCAAGCGAAACAAAGTTGTCATAAGCAACAAAGATGGAAACGATGTAAAATCTAATGTTCTCTTAATATAAACAGACGTTAATAAAATTAAAATACTTAATGCCAATGAAAATGTCAGCGCAACATCCAATAAAACTGGTGGTAATGGTATAATCATCACACCCAAAATTGCTAAAATACTAAATGCAATAAATAGATCCGTATTTTTTGTTATCTTTTCGAATTTTTTAACAAATTGAAAAATTTGATCCATAGACTAAGCTCCCGTTTCCGGTTGACGTTTATTTTTTTGTGTATTTGTTGGACGATTTTGTTTAGATCGTCCAAATTTTTTCTTACGTAATCTGAAAACGTAGGAAAGAACTTCGGCCACAGCCACAAATAATTCTTTAGGAATAATTTGTCCGATCTTCATTGTTTTAAAAATTGTGCGTGCTAAAGGTTTATTTTCAATGACCGGTATATTATGCAGTTTTGCGATCTCTTTAATTTTTTCAGCCATATAATCCACACCCATTGCAATTAACTGTGGAGCAGGCAGTTTGTCTGAATATTTTAAAACCACTGCAATGTGAGTTGGATTTGTTATAACAACATCAGCTTTGGGGATTTCCGTCAGCATTTTTCGGTTTGCGACTTCGCGTTGAATTTTGCGAATTCGTGCTTTAATTAAAGGGTCACCTTCTCGAGATTTATGTTCTTCTTTGATCTCTTGTTTTGTCATCATCATTTCTTTTTCTAGAGATAATCGTTGAAAAAAATAATCAGCTACGGCCAAAACTAGCATGAAAACACCGGTACCCAATAGTAACTTAGAGACAACGATCCCCAGATAGGAAAAAATCTGCGGTATTGAAAACCCCGAAAGATAGGGTATTTGTTTGACTTCAGATTTTAATAAAAAATACATAGAAGCAAATACAATAATCATTTTTAATAATGATTTTAAAAATTCAACAAGACCTTTCATTGAAAAAATGCGGCCTATTGCATTTAAGGGATTCATTTTATTTAAATCAAATTTTAATGCATCCTCGATTTGCAAAAATCCGGTTTGTGCGACATGTGTTCCGATTCCGATCACAACAGCAACAAAAAAAACTGGAGCTAACAATAAGATCAGTTTAGTGCTTGCATAAAAAAGCATTTCTGTGATTTTTCCAGAATGTAAAGTTTCAACAAGCCCTGCACCCAAGACGTGTTCAAAAATTTCTGCCATATTTTGCATAACAAAACGTCCCAAGACATAAATGCATCCGGCAGCTGTTAAAAACATAATAGCTGTACCCAGTTCTTTTGTCTGTGCCACCTGCCCACGCTTACGAAATTCTTCGCGTCTGGAGTCTGTGGCCTGTTCGGTTTTCTCGTCTTGATCGTCAGCCAATTTTATTCCTTCCTAGAAAAAAATTATGGATGCAATTTAAATTTGTTTTACAAATCTAAAAAATTCAATGTTTGTTAAATCAATAATTCCAGTTAATTGAAAAATAATCAGAGGTAAACTAATAAATAGAATTACGAAACCCAAAGCAACTGTAATAGATGCCGTTGTTGTTAGAACATTGATTTGCGGTACCGCTCGACTTAATAAACCGATACCCACCTGTACAACTATCATTGAAACTAATACTGGTGCAGCAATCTGAATACCAATGACAAAAAACTTTTGTGCAAGATAAACTACAGATGCAAATCCCTCTGTATTCATCGAAAGACGTGCTATTTGAACAGTGTTAAAACTTTCCGTTAGTCCATATATTAAATTATGGTGACCATTAATTGCAAAGTATAACAGTGTTGCCAAAAAAGCCAAAAACTGTTCGATTGCATTCCCCATGTTACCCATCATCGGATTAAATAGCTGTGCTTGGCCAAGACCCATTGCTACTGAAATTAATTCGCCAGCCATTGATATCGCGAAGAAATAAATCCGAGTTAAAAACCCTAAACATAAACCGATTAAAACTTCCATCACTGATAAAATTAAGATTTGATCTTGTTGTTCACTGATTTGAGAAATAATTTTATTTGTTGCAACTGTTTTAAACATCAACATTGTAAAAACGACCGAAAATAAAATTTTTGCTGGGACAGGAAAGGAAGGTGAACTTAATACCGCGGCTGAAAAGACAAACGCAGTCATTCGAAGCAAAATCAATGCAAATACTAAAATTTGAATTTCGTTCAACTGCGAAATTGAAAACATTATGGTCCTCTGACAATCGTTGCCATATTATCAAATAAATTAATTGTATAGGTTTTCATAACATCGATCATCCAAGGGCCGGCCAAAATAATAACAATTCCAATGACAATCATTTTGGGCACAAATGTTAATGTATTTTCATTAATTTGCGTCAAAGCTTGAAAAATACTGACTATCAAACCAATGATTAAAGTGCTTAGTAACAAAGGAGCTGAAACCATCGCCATCGTTTTTAAAGCATCTTGTCCCAATTGTAATACGATATCTTCATTCATATATTTTCACCCTATCCAAAACTTTTAACCATAGAGCCAATCAATAAGCTCCAGCCATCGACAAGGACAAACAACATGATTTTAAATGGCAATGACAAAACAATCGGCGGCACCATCATCATACCCATCGACATCAAAATGCTGGCGGCCAAAATATCAATGATTAAAAATGGTAAAAATATCATAAAACCAATCATGAAAGAGGTCTTAAGTTCAGAAATAATAAATGATGGAATTAAAACCAATGTTGGCACGTCCGCTCGAGTTTTCGGTTGATCAATTTTTGCGAGCTTTACAAATAAACCCAGATCTTGATCACGCGTCTGCGCAAACATAAACCGTCGAAGCGGTATCAGTGCATTTTCAACAGCTTGTTCTTGTGGCAAAGTTCCTGCAATATACGGTTGAATTGATTTTTGATTAATCTCTGTAAATGCCGGGCCCATCACAAAAAAAGTTAAAAATAAACTTAAACCGACCAAAAGTTGATTTGGTGGTAGCTGCTGAACACCCATGGCTTGGCGTAAAAATGACAAAACAATTAATATGCGTGTAAACCCCGTCATCATTATTAAAATGGCTGGCGCCAGTGTTAAAACGGTCATCATCAATACAAGCTTAATCGTATTAACTACTTCCGTTGGATTATTTGTAGTTTTAAATCCTAAATTTAAACTTGGTAAAGTCACTTGAGAAAAAGCCAATGAAGAAAATAGAATAATACCCAAAGACAATAAAATATTTCTAACTGTACGATTTAAAATCACTGCAGGCTCCGCATTGATTTTAATTTTTGCGATACTGTTGTTCTTAGGCCAGAAAATGTAAACTCATCCTCAACAGCTTCGTCTTCAGAAATAATCTCAGTTTTTTCGGTTAAGGTATCTACGAAATTTTTGGGTAAAACTTGGGGTAACTCATCATCAAGTAATGACAATGCCTTAATCATAGAAATATTTTGATCAGTTATACCAATTAAAATAGATTCGCCGGCCACACGTACTATAGCTAAACTTTTTTTGGGACCCAGAAAATGTTGTGATAATACCTTGATTTGCATATTAGATTTGCCGCCAGATCTATTTGCTATGCTGTATTTGCGTATAAAATAATATGCAGCACCTAGCATTAATGTAACCACAGCAAAAGACGCAACCATTTTTGTTGTGTTTGCACTAGCGTCTAATGTTTTAGTCGCCACCTCGATTTTCAGCGGAATTTGATCTTCCGATAAAGTTGTTGCGGCAAAAACGACCTGAGCCAAAAATAGAATGCCCAAAATAATCTTTATCATTTAAGTTGCTCGATTCTTTCTGATGGCGAAATGATATCCGTTAACCGAACGCCAAACTTTTCATTAACAACGACGGCTTCGCCTCGAGCAATTAATTTTTCATTCACAAGAACTTCCATTGGCTCGCCCGCCAGCTTTGTCAGTTCAATCACCGAACCTTGTGTTAAGTTTAATAATTCGCTAACAGGCATTTTGGTGCGTCCTAGCTCGACAGTCACACGCAATGGAATATCCAAAATTAAATTTAGGTTTCGATCTTTTGCCGTAGTTGCTCCGGCAGCAACGGCTGCGGCTGTGTTTTGATCACCTATTTGGTCTGCTTGATTTTCGATAGAATCTTGGCTCATGGTGTTGTCTCCCGTTTTATATTTAAATTATTTTTCAATTTGCCTTGTTACTTGTACAGCAACTGTTCCGTGATGAATTCCGTAGTATCCTTTAAATTTCTTAACTTGTTCAACTTGAATATCTAGCTCGCCGCTTGAATCTTGAGTCAGCGGAATGACATCGCCCACTTTCATCATCATTAGATCTTTTAATTTGATTTCTGTTTCGCCAAGATTCACCTTGATATCGACATCAGTTTCTAAAAGTTGATCTTTAATAATCGAAGTCCATAATTTTTTATCTGTCTGGTCTGATTCAACTTGAAAACCCGTGGATAATTTTTGTTTTATCGGCTCGATTGTAGCATATGGTATAATTATGGATACGGTGCCATTAATATTTTCAAGTTCGACATCAAAAGTTGATACAATCACGACATCTGTCGGTGGTACTATACCCACGAATTGTGGGTTAATTTCAGTCCGCTGAAATGAACAACCAATTTTTTCAATAGTTGACCAAGCTTGCTCTAAATCATGGATTGCCAGTTCGACAACTTTTTTTACAATTTGCAATTCGATCGGCGTAAATTCTTTACCGTCAAGTTTTGCATAGGGTCGATCTGCTCCGCCAAAAAATGAATCCACCAGCGCGTAGGCCAGTTTTGCTTCAATAACAAATAAAGCTGATCCTCGTAAATGATTAAAACGCAGAACACTCATGCACGTCGGAATAGGCAAAGTATTAATAAATTCGCCGAATTTTATAAATTCAGTTGACGTCAATGTGATCGAAGCAATTTTTCTTAATGCTGATGAGAGTGACACTCGGAAGGAA